>VCCI02000006.1 GCA_005938025.2 Inquilinus sp. KBS0705
CAGGCTTTTTATTGATAACCCGAAGCTCATCTGCACATCTGTAATCTGCACATCAAAACAGGGTCAGCCTGAGCCCGTCGAAGGGCGTGCGTAAAGGCCCTCCCCGCCGTGCTTCGACAAGCTCAGCATGACAGCCGCATATGCATCCGTCCGTCCGTCCGCAGGTGCGACAACTAATTACAAATGCGGACACCTACAATCTGCACATCTGCTACACCAGCACATCGCCTAAATCAACACCGGCTTTTTTATCAGCATCGGTTGCCTGTTGCTCTAACAGGCGCGATACCTCAAACCGGGTGCCCGGCATCGCCCTTTTTAACTGCCCGGCTTTGGCCACCCATTTATCATAAGCATTTACATCGGGGAACAGCATTACCTGCCTGTTTTGCAGCACACGGCATTTATCGGCATTAAGCCCATCTAAACTGCCGCTGGCCAGCCATATAAACGCAGGCATTAACGCACTGGCTATTATGGCGGTTTTCTCGCTCTCGACAATAGCTACAGGCTTATATGGCGATGTGATCAACAAATGTTCGCCAAAAAGGCATTGGTTAAGGGTAAAATTTATAGTTTGCTGTTGGCTGTTTGCAGTTAGCTTATCATCGCTGCCCACTGCTGACTGTAGGCTGCCCACTTGTTTTAGTAGTTGCGTGTGTGCCCAGGTAATGTGGTTATAAGGCTGCTTTACCCGCTTGCCGGTGGTTTTATTGTACAGCATTATTTTGCCTGTGCGCACGTAGCCGTTGCCATCCAGTTGCCAAAATATTGTTGCGCCGTGCCAATGGCTGCTGGTGCCAATGCGGTATCGGCCCACAAGGGTATCGGCAATATCAAAGCCGAAACGCGTAATAAGGTACTGTACAAAATGGTTGTCTGCATAGTTTACAAAGCTATCGTTTACATAGTCGGGGTGTATGTAATACTCTGTAGCCGGTTTAGGTTTGGCCGTTTGCTTGGCACGCTTTGTTATGGGCCGGTTGCTTATGGCCAGCGGATAATTGCCCACCTGGCTAAAATACTGGCGCGGGGTAAAATGGTAGCCGCAATTATCAACCCTATCGCACAGGCCAACATGCGGCGCAAGCTGCCCGCCGCTTTCAATATCAATATATAACGTAAATGTTTTGGTGCGATGGTTGCACCTCGGGCAACGATACCGCGATTGCGTACCCTTATAAGGTTGTAATTGGTACTTATTCATATATGTTGTTAGATGTGCAGATTACAGATGTGCAGATTACAGATGTGCAGATTTGGAGTTTAGAACTTAGAGCTTAGATCTTTAGAATTTCAATTCCCTCCTGTCCGTCCGTCCGCAAAGGGTGGGTTACCCCTGCGGACGGACGCTTTGCTTACCTGCCTATGCTTTGTTTAAGGGCGTGCATTTTTATGAGCCTGTCGGCCTTTTGGTGCGATATGTTTAGTGCCTTGCCAATTTCGCGCAGGCTTAGGCCCTCGTTGTTTAAATCAACCGCTTTTTGTACCATTTGCTCGGTTACGGCTTCGCTTTTGCGCTTAAGCTGCTCCCACTCCTGCCCGTAGTTTAAAAACTCGTAGTGTAAAAAGTTATGGGGCTTGCTTATCTGGCAAATACACACATTGCTTTCGCCGTAAACCTGCTCGGTATTGCGTTGTTTTATTTGCTTAAGGTAGCGCAGGTTGTTATCGGCATTGCTTTCGCCAATGGTAAAGGCACTATCGCAAAAGTTCATCAGCATTTTACTGCCCTGCAAATCGTTACGGGTAATAGGCTGGCTAAGGTCGCGCTTGGGGGTATGTGCCAGCACCAGTATGCTTAGGTCGTACTTGTTTTTAAGCGTTTTAAGCTGTTTCATTAAAGGCAGTGCACCGTTGGCCTGCTCGGTTTCGTTACGCAGGTAGGTAAGGTTATCAATAATAAGCACCTTGGTACCGGTTTGTACAACAGCCTGCTCCAGCTCGTATATCAGGTGCTGGTCAAAATCGGTAAAGCCTTCGGGCAGCTCGCTATCGGGGTTAATTTTGCCACGTAAAAAGTTGCTGTTAAACAGGTAGTGGTGCCCGTAGTTTAAGCTGTAGCGTGCCTCAAACTGTTTATCGGTAAGCTCAAAATCGCAGTAAATAACGGGTTGTGCCAATGCCTCAACCTCAAAAGGGTGCTGGCTAATGCCTTTGGTAATAGCATCGGCAATTTGTACGGCCAATATACTTTTGCCCAGGTTGCTATCGGCAAAAAGTATGCATACCTCGCCCTGGTGCCAAAACTTGCCAAAAAGCATTTGGGGTATAGCACGCTGGCTGGCCTCGTTCATCCAGTAGTTGGCACCACGCACCATCAGCACGCTATCGGTAGTTTCTTGCTGTGGTTGGGTAAGCTGGTTTAAACTGGCTTGTTGTAGTTGTGCGGCATCAATGCGCATGCCGCTGTTAGGGTTGTTTGGATACATTGTTTATGTTGATTATGTTATTTGCTACGTGGTTGCTACGCGGTCATTTAATGAATACGGCAAAATGACCCAATGACCCAATGACCAAATGATCAATAGATGAGTGAAACGAATACAATCCCCCCAATAACCATATTTATATAAGGCTTTCGCTGCAAGGCGGGTTAGGCAGGCAGCGCTATAGTACGATGGTTGTAAAGGTGTCCGTCCGTTTAAAGGTGCGACAATGTTTGGACGGTGCGGACAGTGTGTTATTAAAAGCCTGTACGGCTGAAGGGATATTACAAATATAAAGATAAATCTTTAATTATCAAGAATAAATTGTAAAATAATGGGGTGTAAAACCTACCCCAACAAAAAAAGAGAAATATTTATAGCAGCACCAACAAAAAATACGAAGAATTTATAGGGAGAGGGACAAAAAAGTGAAAAAAGGGTCTTAATATGTAAAAAGGACAAAAAGGGGCTGTCCGCAGGTGTCCAAAGCGTCCAAAGTGGCCGAGGGGGTAAGGGTAGGGAGCGGACGGACGGGGGGAGATGATGGATTTTTTTATACATTTAAGCATGGAAAATGAATTGCCTAAAATTACATATCTATTTGGGGCTGGGGCCAGTGCTTTAAAACTGCCAACAATTAAAGGTCTTCCTGATCGGATAAAGTTTGTTAAGGACTATCTTGATAAATCGTACATATATCCGGAAGATGAGGTAATGACAGTCAACAACTTTAGTTTTAAAGCAAAGATGCCAAACAATTTATCCTAGATGGGTTTGATAAGCTTTATAATGCGTCACAAAATCATTCTACTGTAGATACATACGCGAAAAAGCTGCATTTGACAAGTAGAAGTAGTGAGGTGAATGAATTGGTTTTTATTCTTGCATTGTACTTTAATCTTGAACAAAAGATTGTCGGTGTAGATCCCAGATACAACACATTTTTAATATCGATATTAAATTCCTCAGCATACCAGTTTCCGTCAAATCTGAAATTTTTAACGTGGAATTATGATTTACAGTTTGAATTGGCATATCAGAAACTGTTAGATGACCATACTGATAGCTTGCAGTACAGTAAATTTAATAAAAATGAGAACAGTTGGAAAAAGGAAGAATTCAACTCAATAAAAATAAATGGGTCTTGTAATATGATTGATAAATCATTTGGAAGCTTTTATCATTTGATTAAAAATATATCATCAGATAAGGTTGATCTTGAAGATATAGATTGGGCTCTGAAATACGGGTTTTGCCATATAAAAAATAGAAGAGAGTTTTCTAGTGCCCGGGTAAATATAAACTTCGCTTGGTATAATGATACTGACAAACTAAATAAAATAGCAGCTTTACATGATACAACGGAGGTATTGGTTGTAATTGGATATTCATTTCCTTTCTTCAATAGGGATGTTGATAGAAAGATAATTAGATCTATGTTTAGGTTGAAGAAAATTTATATTCAAGATCTGTACCCTAATGATATAGTAAATAGATTTTTATCGATATTGCCAAATTGGAAAAAACAAGAAATCGAAATCATTCCCATAAATACAGCCGAAGAGTTTTTTTTACCACCTGAATTATAGATTCCAGTTACCGCACCCTACCACCTCTGCTTTAAACCCGTCCGCACCGTCCACCCACTGTCGCATCTCCAACGGACGGACACCCTGCAATCTGCACATCTATCATCTGCATATCTGCACCTCATCGGTGTAATCAAAAAAACACCATCGGTGTAATCAAAAAATAATTATCTTAAACCCCAATTACAAACCATAATAAAAACCAATACCGTTTATATATGAAAATTGCTATGCTGGGTTCGGGCTTTATCGCGCGTTTCTATGCCGACTCGTTAATTGGCCACCGCCGAACCGATGTGCTGCACGCCGTGTACAGCAGGGATATTAACAAAGCCAAACAATTTGCCCACGATTATAAGCTGCCCGTGTATAGCGATAGCCTGCACGATGTAGTAAACAACCCCGATGTGGATGTAGTGGTCATCAGCCTCCCTAACGATTTGCACCTTGCCGCTGTTGAGGCCTGCGCCAAGGCGGGCAAGCATGTGCTGTGCACCAAACCCCTGGGCCGCACCGCTGCCGAGGCTAAACAAATGCTGGATGCCGTAGAGGCTGCCGGCGTTATGGGCGGCTACCTGGAGGATTTATGCTACACCCCCAAGTTTAATAAAAGCCTTGCCAGTGTAAAGGCGGGCGCGCTGGGCCGTGTATTATGGGCCAAAAGCCGCGAGGCACACCCCGGCCCCCACAGCAACTGGTTTTGGGATAAAACGCAAAGCGGCGGCGGCGCCATTGTCGATCTGGGTTGCCACTGTATCGAAATTGCCCGCAGCTACATAGGCAAGCACATTAAACCTGTAGAGGTGATGTGCTGGGCGGCTACGCAGGTGCACCCTATTGATGCCGAAGACAATGCTATTGGTATGGTAAAGTATGCCAACGGCGCCATAGGGCAGTTTGAGGTAAGCTGGTGCTTCCGCGGCGGTATGGACCTTCGCGACGAGGTGATGGGCACCGAGGGCACTATTTGGATAAACAACTTTTTGCGTACCGGCTTTGATATGTTTAGCACCGGCAAGGGCGGCGGTTACGTTGCCGAAAAGGCCGAAAGCAGCAGCGGCTGGCTTTTCCCCGTTGGCGACGAGGTGAACGAGCTGGGCTACAACCACATGTTTACCGATATGTTTGAGGCTATTGAGCAGCAGCGCCCGCCAGCCGAAACCTTTTACGATGGCTACGTGGTAAACGCCATTATTGATGCGGCCTACGCATCGGCCAAAAGCGGCGTGTGGGAACCCGTAAACCTTACCGACTGGCGCGGCGATACCGATACCAAAATAGCCACCGAGTTTGCCAATTATAACGAGCAGTACTACTTGATAAAAGAAGAGATACTACCCCACGGCGATAAAAAGCTGTTACTAAAAGATAAAGTAACAGGCGAAGTGGTGGTGAGGGATTTGTAGGTTGGTGAGTGGTGAGCAGTTAAGTGGTGAGTAGTTGTATAGCGACTCATAAAGGCGACTGCGGGAAGCCTCACCCAAACCCTCTCCAAAGGAGAGGACATTTTTAAAAAGTCTCCCCCTTATGGAAGAGATTTAGAGGGGGCTTGCAGATTGTCTGCACCGCTGATTGGTTTGATTGGAGGATTAGCTTGATTATGTGGAGAGTACTTGTTTAGAAGAGGTATCGAACGAGCGTAAAGGCCCGACAAAAAACCGGGCCAAAAGGTAAAGGCCTGTGTGGGGAAGGATTTTTTTGTCTTGATTTTTTGCTTCTTTTTCATCAAGGAAAAAGAAGGAGCCCTGCCGCGGCGGTGAGCGGGGCCACATAAGTTTGAAATACATAACTCGTTACTCGTCCTGCATAGAGATTGCTTCGTACCTCTCAATGACGCTTGAATACAATGACCCAATGACAGCGAAGCGTAATGACACAATGAATTAATGACCATGAACAGAAGAAACTTCATCTACAACACTACCTTATTAGCAGCGGCAGCAGCCACACAGGCCTGTACGCGGACTATTGCCCACCATACACCTGCCGCAGGTATACAGCTTTATATGCTGCGCGATGAGATGGCTGCCGATACCCCCGGTACGCTTAAAAAGCTGGGCCAGCTGGGCTATACGCAAATAGAAAGCTATGGCGGCGATAAGGGCGTGTTTTGGGGGATGACCAACACCGATTTTAAAAAGCTGGCTGCCGATAACGGGTTAAGCCTCATCAGCACGCACTATAACGATGGCACCCCGCAGGAGTTTGAAAGGCTTGCCGCCCGGTGTGCCGAAGTTGGTATGAAGTACCTGATATGCCCATGGCTTGGCCCCCAAAAAAGCATCGACGATTTTAAACGCTTCGCGGATGTGTTTAACCAACGGGGCACCGTTTGCCAAAAGTACGGCCTGCGCTACGGCTACCACCCCCACGATTACCCCTACCAACCTGTGGACGGACGCCTGCCCATTGATGTACTGCTAAAACACACCGACCCCGATTTGGTATACTACCAAATGGATGTATACTACACCGTAACACAGGGGCAGGACCCTTATGCCTATTTAAGCCAACACAAGGGCCGCTTTAAGCTAATGCACATGCGAGATGTATTAAAGCAACGCCTGCCGGCAGGCAGTAAAGAGGAATCGGCTTGCGATTTAGGCGAGGGGGTAATCAACTTCCCCAAACTCATCGCGGCAGCAGAAGATAACGGTATGGAGTACTTTTTTGTTGAGCAAAGCCGCTACCTAAACGAAACCCCGCTGCAAAGCGCGCAAAAAAATGCCGCCTACCTAAAAGGCATGCGGCTGGTGTAACTATTGATTTTTTTGGAGTTTGGCTATAGTAAAAATACCCTAAAGTACTGCTGGGCATATTCGCCCCAGCTTTTAAGGGCTTTGTTAAGGGTGGTTACCAGCCCTTTATAATCAACCGCCTTGCCTTTATTGGGCACTTTAAGGGCAGTTTCGGCAACCGGCATATCGGTTACCTTGGTGGCAAACCAGGTAATGTTATCGTGTGGCAGGGCAACACCAAGTATCATACCCGGCAACCCTGTAAATGATTCGGGCCCGCCCGATACAGGTATCTCATCGCTGTAAAAAGCCACCACATAAACCGAATCCATTACGATGGCGTTGGCGCGGCGGCAGGTAAAGCCTGCAATTTCGCGGGTTTCGTCGGTTATTTTCCAGTTTATCTTGCGTACGGTATCTTTTACCAAAAACTGCTCTTCAAATACCTTTTTGTTGGTGGTGCTTACATTCGTATTAAGGTCGGTATAAACAATGTTATTTTGCGTAGCCGATGGCTCGTTACCAAACCAGCCGTTGCCTGTAGTTTCGGGCGCGGGGGCTGGGTTAAAAAAGGTTTTGTTGCCGGTAAAGGTTAAGGTGCTTACCAGTGTTTTGAATTGCGGCTGTGTTTTTTTGTATTGCTCAAAGGCCTGTTGGCCAAAGCTGTTATCTTCCTCTTTACCCAGGCGTTTTTTGATAATGGCATACATGTTTACCTTCTTTTCGTACTCGATGGTACCTGCTGTGGTAAAGTGCGCGTTTTGTGCCAATAAGCTGCTGCTAACAAAGCAGGCAAGCAATAATAGTAATATTGAATTTTTCATCTTCGTTATTTTTTTGGAGCCCCGCCGCCCAGTTTGTTAAAGTCCCAGATAACGGATAGCATAAAGTATCGTTTAATTGTAGTGTAGCGGCTTTGGTTGATGCTTTGCCCGTCGGCATTGCGGCTAAAGCCCTGATTTTGGTTCAGTAAATCGTTACCGCTAAGGCTTAGCTTAAGGGTTTCGTCTTTCATGAAAGATTTGGTTAGGTTGGCATTCACAATAAACTGCCTAAAATCGGTAGCAAAAGATTGTGTTGCTGCCTGGTAAGTATAATCGCCATCGGCACCCACCTGTATTTTACCGGGCAGGTAAACGTTAAAGCGTGCGTTGCCGCTAAAACCGCGGCCATTGTTATTCAGGTCGGGTTGTAACGATGATTGCCCGGTAGAGTAGGTAGGGCCTGCCTGTATACTAAAGTTATACTTTTTAGCCACGTATTTGTCGATGCTTAAGCCACCGCGGTAACTATTGGACGTAGTTTTGTTTAAAGCACTGTTTTTTAAGCTAAAGTAGGTACTGCCGTTAACATTAAAGTTTAAGCCTATATAAAATTCGGGGTTAGGTATTTTACGGCTTAGGTAAACACTGCCATAAAAGTTTGAAGGCTTTTTACCCGGCAGGTTTAAATACTGTATAGTGCTTTTACCTGTAGTATCGGTAGTGATGTTGCTTACAATAGGGTTAGTAGTAACCGAGTACGAACCATTTAACCATATAGATTGCCCGCTAAGTACCTTATAGGAGTTGTAGTTGGCAGATACACGGTGTGTAAACGATGGATCTAAATTCGGGTTACCTAATGTGATATTCAACGGATCGTTGTTGATGCGTATAGGTTGTATTTGGTCTATAGTAGGTTGTGTAGGGTTGCCATTATAGTTAAACCTGAACGACTGCTGCTGCGATATACGATACTGGTAGCTGGCCTGCGGGTTCCAGTTGGTAAAGCTACGCTTAAAGGCATTGCCGGTTTCTTCGTCAACCTGTTTAAACCTTACATCAGATACCTTGGTACCAAAGTTTAAGGTTTGCTTGCCTTTTTTGTAGTTGAATATGGCACCACCCTGGTTAGCAAACTGGTTAAATTTATAGTTGCTGCTCAACGAGTCGTTTAGTAAATTATAAACACCCGGTGCCGATTGATCAAACGATTGCCTGTTAGAGTTGGCATTGTTGATATTAACCCCATAGTTTAATACCAATGAAAAGCTTTTGCTTAAGGGCTCGGTATAAGTGGCGTTAGAAAGGAATTTGGTGCTTTTTGTGTCGTTGGTTTTATACTGGTCAACTACCTTAGTACTATCTAATATGCCCTTGGTGTAGTAATCGGTATGGGCATTCAAATAACCTTGGGCCTTGCTATCGTTTATGCCGGTAGCTAAGCTAACCGAAAAGGTACGGCCTGCCTTTTTAAGCTTTTTGTTATAAAATGCGGTGGCATTAAATATTTTACCATCGGCATCGTTTGTTAAATGGCGATCTTGCTTGTTTAGCAATAAATCATTCTCAAAGCTTTGCGAGTTATCTGAGGTTCGGGTTTTGGTATTTTTAACCGTACCATCAACCGTAAATTTAAGGTTTGATGTAGTATCTAACTTAACCTGGAACATCGCATCCAGCTTTTGCCTGAATACCGAGTTGTTTGTGGTTTCGTCGGAATTGCTGTTTAACACCCTACCCGGCAAATTATTTTGCGTTAAGGTATTGGCAGTGCCGTTAACAGATAGGTCGCCAATTTTATAGTTGGTATTAATAGATTCTTTATCAGCGTTCCATTTATTATCAAAGTGTAAACCACCTGTGCGTGCAATGGGTATGCCACGGCCATTGTAACGGCCATCCCACGATTCCAGATCATCGTCATCTCCGCCGTTAATATATATCTCGCCGCTATCGCCAAACTGTAGCCCTTCTGATGTGCCCAGTTTGTTGTTGTCTTCCCAGCCTAAGCCGGTTTTACCTGTGTTACTCACCGTAGTATAGGCCGAAAACTTCTTTTTCCCTTTAAAACGGTTATATAAGCCCTGGCCCTGGTAAAAGCCATCGGTACCAATGCCTGCATCTACCTTGCCAAAGTAGCCGTTCTTTTTATCTTCTTTTAGCTTAATGTTGATGGTTTTGGTTTTCTCTCCGTCATCAATACCGGTAAAGGTGGCCTGGTCGCTTTTTTTATCGTAAAGCTGTACTTTATCTACCATATCGGCACGTATGTTTTTGGTAACCAGGGTAGGGTCATCGCCAAAAAACTCCTCGCCATCAACCAATACCTTTGGTACGGCCTGGCCCTGTGCGGTAATTTTACCATCCTTATCTACCTGCATGCCGGGTAGCTGACGTATCAGGTCTTCTACCTTCATATTAGGCTCTATTTTAAAAGCCTTGGGGTTAAACTCGGTGGTATCGCCTTTGATTTTAATGGCAGCTACTGATCCTTTTACAATCACTTCTTTTAACAAGCGCGATTTTAGCAGTAAGCTAACGTTGCCGAAGTCGTGGGTTGATTTTACCGAATCTAACGTAAATTTTTCTACGTAATCAGCATAGCCGGGGTAGGTGATCAGCAAAATAAAATTGCCTTTGTTTAGGTTGCTCATGCTAAAGCTACCGTTAGGGGCAACACGCGTAAATTTCCTTAAAGTAGAATCTTTGGCGTTTAAAATGCTGACAGAAGAATTGGATAATTTAACGTTTGATACAGTATCGGCCACGGTGCCTTTAACTGAGTAGTTTGTTTGCGCAAGGCAAGCAAAGGAGCACAAGCATTGCAGTACGAGTGCTGTAATAAAAATTTTCATTCGTGAGGTTTAAGGATAGCTAAGTTATAACTAAAAACTTAGTAATTAAATTTACACTTGTTAAAAAGTGTTAAATATAGCCTCACATATGTTAAAGTCACATAATTGTTACTTATGCGTGCAAACACATATTAACAATGTATAATGTAATTTTTTTTAAAATACTAAAAAGTAAAGGGGCTTTCGTAAGTAGCAAAGGCGGGAAGTTCCTGATCTTTAGCCGATAACAGGGCGTCTCGTTCATCTATACCCCAACCAATAGCCAGTGTAGGATCGTTCCAAACGATGCCTGTTTCTGATGCTTTATCGTAATGATTGGTTACTTTATAAGTAAATATGGTATCGTCTTCTAATGTTACAAAACCGTGCAGGCAACCTACGGGTATCCATAATTGCAGTTTGTTTTTAAACGATAATTCAACACTTATATGGCGGCCATAAGTTGGCGATCCTTTGCGCGCATCTACCGCAACATCAAGTACGGCACCTTGCACTACACTAACCAGTTTACCCTGGCCAAATGGATTAGCCTGGGCATGCAAGCCACGCAGCGTTCCTTTTTTTGACATGGATTGATTGTCTTGCACAAAATCTTCGTTTATGCCGGCTTTTAACAGTGTTTGCTTGTTATAGCTTTCATAAAAATAGCCTCTGTCATCGGTAAAAACTTTGGGTTCTAATATCAATACGCCGGGGATAATGGTTTCGGTAACGGTCATGGTTAGTCTACGGTTTTCATTAAAGTATTAAACATTACAAACTTTTCGGGGAAGCGCTGGTGATGTGCATCCTGAAAACGGAACAAGTGTTTATCATAAAAACCGTTAAAATCTTCAATAGAATCGGCATTATACTGGATACAATAAGTAGTGCCCTCGTTTGGCGAATCAACAATGTTCAATATCCTGTACGAGCTAAAGTGCCCTGTTGCCATTACAGCGGGTATATGCTCTTCTTTAACCCATTGCAGCCATTCCTGCTCAATGGCATCATCTAAAATAAAAGTATCGTTATATACAATCATGCTGTAAAAATACCGATTGCATTTGATTTTGCAGATTTTAAATTTATTTCAACTATTAATAACCCCAACGTAGTTGCAATGTCCGAAGCGGTAGCTATATCGGACGGACGGACACCCAAATGACTACACGTTTAGCGGTTGCTTTGTGGCTATTGGTGCTGGTAGTGGAGTTGTGGAAACTCGCCTGCTACGTTCCATCGTTCTTATCGCCCCTTAACAGCCTGAAACGCTTTCGGGCATCGTTTAACCAAAGGCTGCCCTGGTAATTGCTTATTATTTTTTGGTAATAGGTTTTGGCCAGTTCGGGGTTGTTAAGTTTGGTTTCGTAAATATCGCCCAGCATAAATACCGCGTCATCGGCCCAAAGATCGTCGGCATGGCTTTCGGTAATTTTTTTGAGCAGCACAGTGGCATTGGTATAATCTTTTTGTTGTAGCAGTATACGCGCCTTTGCCATTAAAATATCGGCGGCAAGCAAATTGCCGGGATATAGTTTATCTATGCTATCCAGGGTTGTAAATGCCTTCGTGGTTTGCTCGGCAAATATCAACAGGTCGGCCCTTGCATAAAGTTTTAACGCACTGCCGCTGCTGTCAACCGCCAAATTATCGCTTATTAATAACGAAAGGTTAAGCGCATCGTTGGCTATTAATTGCGATGTGGCTGCTTTTAAAATATCCAATTGCCTGCGCGCCCAGTTAAAATCGCCGGTATAATAGGCCAGTTTAGCATTGCGCAAAAGTGCATCTTGCCCAATTTGGGTATTGACGTTGGCTTTTTCTACCTGGCTGTAAACCAACGTGGCATCCCATGGTTGGTTGTTCAGTAAGTAAATATCACCTAAATCCAGCTTGCAGCTTGCCAATAACTGCGGCCTTACACCGGGGATAGTTATTGTGCTCTCTAACAGTGTTTGGGCATCTTTTAATTTATGGAGTTTAAAAGCCTGTAGATTGGCCAGTTTTTGCAGGGCAAAAGCCGTATTGCGTGTACGGCCAAATTCGGCAAGCAGGTTTATATAATCGCTCTCCAAACTAAGCAGATCAGTCTGCGTGTACCTGCCGCTGGTCACCTTTAAGTTTTTGGTGTTAATGAGTTCTATTTTGGCCGCTACATAATTGGGGTCGTCTTTATTACCCTTACTGATAATATACTCGTACCCGCGTATAGCGGCATCATAAGCCTCGTTAGCCACCAGTGTTTTGCTAAGCTCGGCCACTTTACTGCCATCATCGTTTTGGCGGCGGCTTAGTGCAAGTACCTGGTTAAGGGCCTGGTCAAATTCCTTTTGCTGCAAAAACTGCCAGGTTAGCAAATCGGTGTATACCACCTGTTGCGGGTCTTTTTGTATTCTTTTTAGCAGGGCTGTTTTTAGCATCGCATAATCATCGGGCCCTTCGTATATCGATGAGAATGTGTTTTCGGCCTGGCTTAAAAATACCGGGTTAAGGGGTAAAAAGTTCAGGTACTCCTCGGTAAGTTCTACCTTATCGCGTTTGTAGCGGTAAAGGGTTATCAGTTCAAAACTAAACAGGGCATCGTTATTTAGCAGCTTACGGCCCTGCTTAAATATCTTCACAGCATAATCAACATTGGCATTCTGGTAAAATTGTGATGCCAGGCTGGCTATCTGGTTTTGGTCGGCAGGCAGGTTTTTGATCAGGTCGGCATAAATGGCTTCGGCTTTAGGCGTATTGCCTTGCTGGGTATAAACAGCGCCCAAAGCCACGGGGTACTCCATGTCGTCGGGGTGTTTTTTCATCATCTTTTTGGTGATGCTTTCGGCGTCATCAAATTTTTTGGCGGTAATTAAGCTGTTAAAATATTGCTGATAATAAGCCTCATTATCTTGCCGGTATAGCTTCTGGTATATGTCAAGGGCCTTTTGTGTTTCGCCATTGGCAGTATATTGGCGCGCCAATTCCAAATCGTTTGTTTGTGCAAAAACGGCTGTGTAAAGCAGTGTGAAAAATAAAATAAGCAGGTGTATACGCTTCATTCTTTTTATATATTTATAAGCCGTTTAGGCTTTTTTATATAACGCTTTAAGAGGGTAAAATTGTAGTGACATTGGTGTAAGGTTAATCAAAATAACTAATTTGACCCTTGTTTATTTAAGTTGACATCCATGTACGGTCGGTTCAGATCAATTTTAATAGTTATTGCCCTAATATTTGCGTGTGCATGTAAGCAAAACACGGTGCGGCAAATAGCTGTAAGCGATTTTTTTAAAACACCCGAAAAAACCTTTTTTAAGATATCGCCCGACGGGAATTACATCTCCTATTTAAAGCCTTATAAAGATAAGCAAAATATCTACATCCGGTCGTTAGTTGACGGTACCGAACACATGGCTACTACCTTTACCGATTACTCGGTACGTGACTACACCTGGACATTTAGTAATCAAATTGTACTAACACAGGATATTATTGCGGTAGATGAATTTCGGCTTTACACGCTTGATGTAGCGTCGCTAAAGCTAAAAAGCCTGCTCAATTTAGATAAGGCCCGCATACGTATACTAAATCGTAATCGCCAAAACCCTGATATTATTACCGTGGCTATGAACAAACGCGACCCGGTAAATTTTGATGTATACCGTTTAAACGTTAAAACCGGCGACTTGCAACCCTACCTGCTAAACCCCGGTAACATTACCAAATGGTACCCCGACCCAGATGGCAGTATACGCATGGTAAAGGTATCTGACGGGGTGAACGAAAGTATATTGTATCGCCCAACCGAAAGTGCCGGATTTACCACTATTATTAAAAATAACTTTAAAGACAGGGTAGAGCCTATTGCGTTTACAGGTGTTGCCAAAAATTTTTACGCGCTATCAAATGTAAACCGCGATAAAACTGCTCTGATAGAGATTAATGCCGAAAATGGCAAACAAGTAAAGGTAGTTTACCAAAGCGATAAGGCCGATATATTAGATGTAAGCTACTCTAAAAATAAACGTCGCTTAGAGATGGTATCATGGGAAGAGGCAAAACCGCAAAAGCATTTTTTAGATGGCGATGTAGAACAGCTTTATAAGAATTTGTCGGGGAAAATAAAGGGGAACAACCTTGAGATTGTTGACCGGGACAGTGCCGAGAATAAATTTATAATAGTAAGCTATACTGATAAAAACCCCGGATCGTATTACCTGTATGAACGTAGCCACGATAAGTTAAGCAAACTGGGCGATATAAACCCCGAGATACATGCTGAAGAATTATGCGATATGCAGCCGGTTGCTTTTAAGGCAAGCGATGGCATGCTGATAAACGGGTATCTTACCATCCCCAGGAATAAAGACAGGAACAATTTGTCTGTAGTAGTGATGCCGCACGACGGTATTTGGGGCCGCGATTCGTGGGGCTACGATGCCGAAGTGCAGTTTTTGGCTAACCGGGGTTATGCCGTTTTCCAGGTGAATTACCGTGGATCGGCGGGTTATGGCAAGGCTTTTCGTAATGCAGGCTATAAGCAGGTTGGCGGAAAGATACAGCAGGATATTACCGATGGGGTACAATGGTTAATAGCCAATAAAATAGCAAACCCTAAAAAGATAGCCATATTTGGTGGGGGTTTTGGTGGTTTCTCGGCATTATATGGTGTATCGTTCCATCCCGAATTGTACAATTGCGCTATAATGAAATATGGCCTGATCAACTTTTTTACCTATTTAAAGGATGCGCCGCCATTTTTTAAGCCGTATTTAAGCATGATATACGAGATGATTGGTAACCCCGAAACGGATGCCGAACAGTTAAGGGCAATATCGCCGGTGTTTCATACCGATAAAATTAAAAGTCCGCTGCTTATTTTTCAGGGAGCTAAAGATCCCCGTGCTAACATCAGCGAATTGAACCAGTTTGTTCGTGAGATAAAAAAACGTAATGTGCCGGTTACTTACCGCCTTAAAGAAAACGAACGCGCCTACTTTAAAAGCGAACACAACCGCTTAGAGATGTATAGCGAGATAGAAAAATTTCTGGACACCAATATGCAGGTTAAACGTTAACCTGTTATGAAACTGGAGAGAAATATTTATCGTAAAAACTTTTCGCTAATAGCCAGTTTTTTGGTGCTGATTACAGTGAGCCTTATCATCGCTATTTTCATATCATATAAGCTTACTGCCAAATACGTCGAGAATGAGTTCGCCTCCAAAAAGATAGAGGTTTGGGAACAAACCATTAAGCCCTATTACGATTTTTTCCAGATCAAAATCCCAGAGATAACATCCTATCAGGGCTTTTTAGACTCTACTTCTGCAGCAAATTACTCGGGTACGGTATTTAAAAGTTACCCCTTTGTGCGCAAAGTGCTTTTTTACGATATACAAATTGGCAACCCCCAAATAAAATCAGGTTTTGCCGATAATCAATGGATATCCGTTAAGGCTATTTATCAATATAAGCCTAAGCGTGGTAAGGTGAAGGGTATTAAAGATATGGCCTGGGCCTATGGCGAAGATTTTAAGCAAATGGCTTTTAAATTCAGCAATTTTATCAGCGTTGCCGATACTACTCAACTACCTACTCAGGACGAGATATTCAAAACCTTTTATGATGTTAACCCCGATAAGATAAGCTACTTAAACATCCCCCGCCGGGAGGATATTAAATTATACAGGTCTTTACTAAAAAACCAACGATCAGCGGCTTTTTATAAGCAAAATATGCTAACCTTTTTACTGGATGCACACTACCTGAGGGTAAGAAACACGCACCCAGAATTATACGAAAAGGTAACCATAGAGCCGATAGTGTACGACCCATTGGAGGTAGAAGGCGGTCGTATAGTTACCGAGGTAGCTTTGCCTGGTGCGCTATCAAACTTTAAATTGTACTTTATATCTGCAAAGGGGCATTTAACCGAAGAGATAGACCGCCGCTTTTTGCCTATAGGTGCAATTATATTGCTTATTTATTTTTGCCTGGTACTTATAGGCTGGTTAATATACCGCAACCTAAATGTGAATTTGAAGATATTTAAGCTGCAGTACGATTTTATAAACAACTTTACCCACGAGTTTAAAACACCGGTAAGCGTTATAAAAATTGCCGGCTCTAACCTTAAGGGCGATGCCGAGCTGAGCGAGCGCCAGCGCAAACATTATGGTAAGATACTTGATGAGGAGGCCGATAAGCTAAACGAGCTGATGAACAAGCTGCTATCCTTCACCCAGTTAGAGAACAGATCGATAAATATTAAGCGCGAAGAGATAGAGCTAAAAACCTTTGTGAAAGGTTATATCGATACCTTTAAAATAAAATATCCTGATTTTAAGCTAAGTTTTGCCATTGAAGATATTACGAATATTAACAGTGACCCGGTGCTGCTAGGCAGTGTTTTTCAGAATTTAATGGAGAATGCATACAAATATTCGCATCCGGGTAAAAAGGAATTATACATCAATATAAAACAAGAGAAGCGGAATATTGTATTTTCGTTTGCTGATAAGGGAATAGGTATGGCCAAAAACCTGCAGGGCGATGTGTTTAAAAAGTTTTACCGCATAGAGAACCAGTATAACCAAAACGGAAGCGTAGGCTTAGGTTTGGCATTTTGTAAAGAGCTGGTTAACTTTATGAATGGTGATATTACCCTGGTAAGCAAGATAAATGAAGGTACAACGTTTATAGTTACATTGCCCTTAGATAATTAGATCACAACATAAAAAATGAATAAAGAAATAAAAATTGCGCTGGTTGAAGATGATGAAAACCTGCGTTTTTTGGTTGCCGAGCGCTTGCAAAGCGAAGGGTACAAGGTTATAGAAATAGGCAACGGCGAAGAAGCCGAGAGTATTATTATAGAAGAGCAGCCGGGCATTGTACTGCTTGATTGGATGCTGCCAGGCAAACAAGGATCGGAAGTGTGCGCCAGCTTGCGCGAAAAGGGCTTTGATAAGCTGGTGATAATGATGACCGCCAAGGCGCAGGATATTGATAAAATCGGTGCCTATAACTTTGGCGTAAGTGATTATATCACCAAGCCCTTTAACATGGATGTGTTGGTGGCGATGATAGACAGCAAGATAAAATTCTCGTTAAATAACGACAAAACTGAGTCGCACAAGTTTGGCAATATGGAGCACCAGCCCAACACCCACCTGCTGATTAAGGATGGCCGTAAAACCGAGCTAACCATTTTAGAGAACCGCATTTTACTTTACTTTTTAAAGAATAAGAATAAGGTAATAAACCGCGAAGAACTGATGATGGAGGTTTGGGGCTACAATGCCGATGTAAACACCCGTACGTTGGATATGCATATAGTGCGCCTGCGTAAAAAGATAGAGAACAACCCCGATTCGCCTACATACCTGCAAACGGTAAGGGGCATAGGGTATAAATTTGTTTATTAAGCAACATGGTTGCCATATAATAAAAAGAGAGCGATGTGTTTAACTCATCGCTCTCTTTTTATTATATACTACTAACTTGTATGGTCACAAACTATTTTCCAGCCATCAGGGAACTTTCTGAACCAAAGGGTAAAATAGCCCCCTATGCCGTCTTTTTGGCGTTTTATATCCCATTGGCCTAATACAAAGGCATCTTTACCGCCCAGCAGTTCAACCTTCATAATAGTAAAGGTAAGCTTACCCATAGCGGCTTTGTCGGGGTAGCCCCGCTTATAGCCATCCAGCGTTTGCTGCCAGCCGTAGTTTGGCCCGCGCTTGCTGATGAACATCAGCGAGTCTGATTTCCAGTAACCCTCCATAAAGCCGGGGATATCCCCCTTGTTCCAGGCGACCTCCTGGGTGCGCATCAGCTTGATGATGGCTTGTTTGTCCTGCGCCATGCAGCAGTACGATATAAGTAGCAAGAAGATGGGTAGCGTTGCTTTTTTCATACACTAATATAGTATCATTTCGTGATTTGCGGGTGCCGGCCGGCAATATTTTGGGGCGGTGTTTATTTATGCGGCCTTTATAAGCAAAAAATGCCTTTACAGCCAGTATGGGCCTAAACCTTTGCATTTTTGGCTGTAAATTATTCCATTATTTTGTTGGGGTATAGCTAAAATTTTCGTTTTTTTTCGCTACCCCTCACTAACTAATATAAAATTTAATCTGATATAAAAAAGTTTTTTTTTAAATATCGGCCATTTGGGCGGATGCTAAAAGCTAATAATCATATTAAAAATTCAGTAGCTTTACGCTTTAACCTATCAGTTTAGTTACGCTTATGAAAAAACAGGTTTTATGCTTCGGCGAAGTTTTATGGGATGCCTTTGGCGATGGTAAAACGGCAGGCGGAGCGCCCATGAATGTTGCGCGCCACCTGGTACAGCAAGGGGTTGATACCCTGTTTGCAAGTAGCGTAGGAATTGACCCACTTGGCGTAGAGCTAACCAAATTTTTAAAGAAAAATGGTTTGTTTAGCGATCTATTACAGCGCGATGAGCAGTTGCCCACCTGCGAGGTTACCGTACAGCTTGACGCGCAGCACCAGGCAACCTACGTTTTCCCGCCAAAAGTATCGTGGGATAATATTGAGTTTACTTACGAATTGGAGCAAGCCTCAAAAAAGGTTGATGCTATAGTTTTTGGCAGTTTAGCCTGCCGCCAAAAGGCGACATTTGAAACCTTGCTAAAAGTACTTGACGATAGCAACGCGCTAAAAATATTTGATGTTAACCTGCGCCCGCCGCATTATAACCTAACCACCATCGAAACCCTGGCCGCAAAGGCCGATGTGGTAAAAATGAACGAAGAGGAAGCCGAGCTACTGATACATGGCAGCGGCGGCGACCTTAAACAAAAGATAAACGAGTTTCAGAAAAAGTTTCATGCCCAGGTAATTTGTGTTACCCGCGGCGATAAGGGGGCTATTATATGGCACGATTATAACTTTTATGAGCATCCCGGTTTTGTGGTTGATGTGGTAGACACCGTAGGTGCGGGCGATTCGTTTTTGGCAACGTTTATTGCCGGGCTGCTACGCAACGAACCTATGCAACCCCTGCTTGAAAAAGCCTGCGCGGTTGGGGCCTATGTAGCCGGCCAACGTGGTGCCAACCCCGAGTATAAAATAGACGAGGTGTTAGCGGCAATAGGGTAATAGCACAACAGTAAATACGTATGTATTTGGGTTTTGTCATACCAGCCTAACAATTCGGTTAAATTGCTGCGCGTAGCAAACTTTTGAACTAAATAATCCGTTACTTTATAGGAAGAAAGGGTACAATATGCGTGGTTTCGGATTTTCAAAGTTTAAACCAAACCAGATCCCCAAAGGCGGATTTGAAGAATTACTAAAGTTATTTCTGGAATTATTGAACTATACCGCCGGCGATGCAGGCGAGGCTTTGGCGTGGCTTAATGAATTAGACAAGCAATACAACATCACCAATGACGAGTACGGCATGGGCGATTTTATTGACGAGCTAAAGCAAAAGGGCTACCTGGACGAGAATAACGAAAAGGGCGAATTCAGGATAACCGCGAAAACCGAACAAAGTATCCGCCAGTCGGCATTAGAGGAGATATTTGGCAAGCTAAAAAAATCGGGTAAAGGCAATCACCGTTCGCCGCAAAGCGGGCAGGGCGATGAAAAGAATGCCGAACGCCGCGAGTTTGAGTTTGGCGATAGTCTGGATCAGATAGACATGACCCAATCTATCCAAAACGCGCAGGTAAACCACGGCATAGGCGGCGATTTTATGATGACTGAGCGCGACCTGGAAGTAGAGGAGATGGATTATAAGACCCTAACCTCAACCGTGCTGATGATAGATATATCGCACAGTATGATACTTTACGGCGAGGACAGGATAACACCCGCCAAAAAGGTAGCCATGGCCCTGGCCGAACTGATACGCACCAAATACCCTAAAGATACTTTAGATATTGTGGTGTTTGGTAATGATGCCTGGCCTATAACCCTGCAGGATTTGCCTTACCTGCAAGTTGGCCCTTACCATACTAATACCTATGCGGGTTTAGAACTGGCTACCGATATGCTGCGACGCCGTAAAACGCACAACAAGCAAATATTTATGATAACCGATGGTAAGCCCACCTGTTTAAAGGAAGGCACCAAGTATTATAAAAACAGTATAGGGCTGGATAGGAAAGTGGTAAACAAAACGCTTAACATGGCCGCGCAATGCAAAAGGCTTAAAATACCTATCACTACTTTTATGATAGCAAAGGACCCTTACCTGCAGCAGTTTGTACGCAAGTTTACCGAAACCAATGGTGGTAAGGCATTTTACAGCTCGCTTAACAATTTAGGCGAATACATTTTTGAAGACTACGCTAAGAATAGAAGAAAGAACGTAAGGTAGATGTGCGGATGTGCAAATATGCAGATGTGCAGATGAAGCTCGAACATAATAATCATTGCCATTATCTGTGAAATCACAATCAATCGGTGAAATCAAAAAAGATAATCGGTGAAATCAAGAATAAGAATGAATAAAACAGATATAAAAACACTTGGCGAGTTAAAAAAGTCGGGCTATGTAAGCCGCTCGGTTAAGGACGAATTAAGGGCAAACCTGATAAAGCAGCTGCAACAAAAAGAGGGCGGTTTTGAAGGTATCATCGGATTTGAAGATACCGTAATACCCGACCTGCAAACCGCTATATTATCGCGCCATAACATTTTATTGCTGGGCTTGCGCGGCCAGGCAAAAACACGTATTGCCCGCCTGCTGGTAAACCTGCTGGACGAGTATGTACCTTACATAGAAGGATCGGAACTGTTTGACGACCCATTGGCGCCTATATCGTGGTATGGCCACAGCACCGTAGAGAGCAAGGGCGACGATACTCCAATTGGCTGGATACACCGCAGTGAACGCTATACCGAAAAGCTGGCTACGCCGGATGTTACCGTTGCCGATTTAATTGGCGATGTTGACCCGATAAAAGCCGCTACCATGAAGTTGACCTACTCTGACGAGCGGGTAATTCACTTTGGTTTAATACCACGGGCCCACAGGGGCATATTTGTAATAAATGAATTGCCCGACCTACAGGCACGTATACAGGTATCGTTATTTAATATTTTACAGGAGCGCGACATACAAATACGTGGTTTTAAACTACGCTTGCCGCTTGATATTCAATTTGTATTTACGGCCAACCCGGAAGATTATACCAACCGCGGATCGATAGTAACGCCTTTAAAAGACCGTATAGAAAGCCAGATATTAACCCACTACCCGCGCACGGTAGAAATATCGCGCAAAATAACCCAGCAGGAAGCATTGCTAACGCCCGAGCAGCGCAGCAATATTGAGGCTGATGGTTTGGTAAAGGATTTGGTAGAGCAAATTGCCTTTGAAGCGCGCAACTCTGAGTATATCGACAAAAAGTCGGGCGTATCGGCAAGGTTAACCATATCATCCTACGAAAACCTGATAAGCAATGCCGAGCGCCGTATGATCATCAATGGCGAAAAAGCAACCTTCGTGCGCATATCCGACTTTTTAGGAGTCATCCCGGCTATAACCGGTAAAATAGAATTGGTATACGAAGGCGAATTAGAAGGACCGGGCAAGGTGGCAAACATCCTGATAGGCAAAGCTGTTAAAACGCTGATGCTGCAATTTTTCCCTGATCCGGAGAAATCAAAAAAAGGCAAAACGCCAAACCCTTATGCCGAGATCATCAACTGGTTTGGTGATGGCAACACGCTATCATTGGTAGACGACCTATCGCTGGTAGATTACAAAAAAGGATTAAACGCTGTACCGGGGTTAAAGGACCTGGTAAAGAAGTTTCACCCACGCTTAAGCGAAAACCAGCACCTGTTGCTGATGGAGTTTATACTACACGGGTTGGCCGAATTTTCGCAGCTTAACAAAGGTTTTTTAGATAATGGCTTCGCGTTTTCGGATATGTTTAACAGTTTGTTTAATTTAGAGCCCGATGATGACGACGTGGATCTGGACGACGACCGTTATTAATACCGTTTACCTATACTAAAATAATGCAGGGACAAGCCCTAACTCTATTACTTGTAAGTGTACTATTAGCCGCAGATTATTATATTCTTAAAGGGGTAAGGGCTGCTTTTAAAAAGTGGAGTTTTATCCGTACCAAATGGTTTTTAATACTATACTGGCTAAGCGCGGCTTTTTTAATAAGCGCGCTAATTGTTGGTGTGTATACCAAATTAGGTGCCGGGCCACGCACCGCGCTTTTGTTTGGTTTTGCGCTGGTGTTTATCTTTAAAATATCATTCATACTTGTCATTTTTATTGATGATATACGCCGTTGGATAACCAAAGCGTTGCGTAAAAGCAAGCAGCAGGTTTCGCCGCCTGCCGAGCCTTACCAGCCCGAAGCCATCCCACGGTCGGAGTTTTTGATGAAAGCCGGTTTGCTGGCAGGTATTGTACCCCTAACGGCCATTAAGCTAAGCATGAAAGCCGGCTGCTACGATTACTATGTAAACTATGTAGACCTATACCTGCCCACCCTGCCAAAAGCATTCGATGGCATGCGGGTAGGGCAAATATCTGATATACACTCGGGCGGTTTTTACAATAAAACAGCGGTAAAGGGTGGGGTAGATATGTTGATGAAGGAAAAAGCCGAAGTGATATTTTTTACCGGCGACCTGGTGAATGGCGGCGCCTGGGAAATGAACGATTACCAGGATATATTCAGCAAGGTAAAAGCGCCGCTTGGCGTATACTCTATTTTAGGCAACCACGATTACGGCGACTATGGTACCTGGAATTCGCCAGCTGATAAGGAAAAGAACAACCGCGATATTATACAAACCCATAAAAACATGGGCTGGGATATTTTGATAGACGAGCACCGCCGCTTAAAGGTGGATAACGAAGAAATAGGTATTTTGGGCATAGGCAACTGGGGCGAAATGAGCCGTTTCCCTAAATATGGCAAAATGGAAAAGGCGGTAGTAAATACCGATGACCTGCCCGTTAAACTGTTATTATCGCATGATCCATCGCACTGGCGTGCCGAGGTGATACCAAAATACCCACAAATAGATGCTGTATTTGCAGGCCACACCCACGGCATGCAGTTTGGTATACGCTACAAAGAGGTACAATGGAGCCCAATTGAATACGTATACCAGGAATGGGCTGGTCTGTACCGCGAAAAACACCAGCAGATATACGTAAACGTAGGCTACGGCTTTGCAGGCTTTAAAGGCCGGGTAGGCATTATGCCCGAGATAACCCTGTTTACACTGCGTGCCGGCGAAGACCCAAAACTGAAAGCATAAGTTTTATGCTGGTCCCGGCAGGTGATGCCTTTTATATGTAGCAATTGTTTTATTAGCCCGTATTGCTGTACTTTAGCATTACCAAATGAAAAAAGCCTTACAAAGTATTTTCGACTTCTTGCTGTTCAGCAATATATTTATGTCGTTATGCGCGGTGGCGCAGGCACTGGTTACCTTTCATTTAATAGATGCCAAACCCGTTTATACGGTAACAGGTTTGCTTTTTACCTCAACATTGGGTATCTATAACTTTTGCATCCTGTTAACAAAACCTATACAGCCCGAGCTATCGCCTTATCGACGTGTGCGCTGGTTTTTTGCGCATTACAGGTTAATGGTAACTTTTACCATTGTATCGCTG
Organism: Inquilinus sp. KBS0705; assembly: GCA_005938025.2. Classification (NCBI taxonomy): domain Bacteria; kingdom Pseudomonadati; phylum Pseudomonadota; class Alphaproteobacteria; order Rhodospirillales; family Rhodospirillaceae; genus Inquilinus; species Inquilinus sp. KBS0705. Next base: position 23,985 of record VCCI02000006.1, read on the forward strand.
CTATCGCTTATACCGCTGTTCTTTTTACTATCAATGGAGTCGAGGATATTGCTGGTGTTCCTGTCAATATTATCCTTTGGTTATAGCTTGCCTTTGTTTAGCGTAGGCGAACATAAGTTTGGGCTGCGTAACATACCAGGACTAAAGCCTTTCCTGATAACCCTAGTATGGACATTGAGCTGTGTGCTGCTACCCGTGCTGGAAGCGCAAGACCTTCACCTGGCAGATGTATCTACCCGCGACATTACCATTTTAATTGCCAAACGCTTTTTGTTGATAGGTGCGCTAACCGTACCTTTTGATATTCGCGACTTATTTCACGACCGGGAGGCCGGACTTAAAACGATCCCGGTAGCCTGGGGCGAAAAGAACGCTTACCTGTTTTGCCAGGTTTTACTGGCCGGTTATATAGCCTTGTTATTTGTGTTTAGGAACAATGGCTTTAATAACGATTTTTGGGCCCTGGCCACCACCACTGTGTTAATGGGCTGGCTTATCTTTAAATCGAAATGGGAGAAGGACGAGTATTACTACTTTTTTTACTTAGACGGCGTACTGATATTGCAGTATGTGGTATTGGCGGTGTTTAACTGGGTGTAGGTACCGAATTTGCTGTCATTTCGAACGATAGAGAGAAATCCTGTTCGTTATGCAAAGTTCGCCGCCTGTCATTTGAACAAGATCTCTCCTCCTTCGTCGTTCGAGATGACACTTTTATACAAGTAGTGGTTTATAGATATTACTCAATGGCAAGCAATTACGATAACTCCGCATCATTTTACGACAGGCTTTCGCGGGTAGTATTTGGCGATGCTTTGGTAAAGGCGCAGGTTTATTTGCTGCACCATATCCCGCCCGGTGCAAACGTGCTGATAGTGGGCGGCGGTACAGGCTGGATCTTGGATGAAATAACAAAAGTACACCGGCAGGGACTTAGCATTACCTATGTAGAGATATCGGCAAAAATGATAGCCATTGCGCAAAAAAGAGTAGTCAAAAACAGCAATAAAATCATTCTGATAAACGCGGCTATTGAGGACCTTGAACTATCAGATTTTGATATATTGATCACCCCGTTTTTGTTTGATAACTACCGCGAGCAAGATTTGCCAGAAACCTTCGGCCATATCCACAGTATGTTAAAACCCCGCGGCCTGTGGCTTAACACCGATTTTCAGCTTAGCGGTAAATGGTGGCAATATGTGCTGCTAAAAAGTATGCTGCTATTCTTTAAAATACTTTGTGGCGTAGAGTCGTCCAAACTACCGGACGTGACCGCACAGTTTAACCAGTTGGCCTATAAGATGATCGATGAAAAAACCTTTTATGGCGATTTTGTAGTGACGAGGGGGTATAGAAAAATTTAAAAAACTGTGTCATTGCGAGGAGCGATAGCGACGTGGCAATCTCGTCGTGAGCAAGGCGGTAATGCATTGGCTACGAGATTGCTTCTCCGCCTAACGGCGTATCGCAATGACAGGGTAGTTAATACGGTTTCCCTGCTGCCAGTTCCTTCTCGGCCCATTTAACGGCAAGGTCTTCGCGGTAGTGGGCGTATTTTTCTTTGAAGGCCATTTTTAACAGGCTATCTACACCACCCTTTACGGCCAGGTTATATAAACTGGCTGCCTTGCGGGTGATAGAGGCGTCCCAGGCACGCAAACTAAGCGAGTAGGAGCCATCAATATACTTCATCCAATGCCAGTAGCCGGTCGGCATAAAAAGCGTGTCGCCGTGCTCTAAGAACACTTCTGTGCCCTCCACACCTTCCAGTGCCGGGAACTTTTTGGTGTCGGGGTTTAGCACATCATAATCCTCTAAGGCATAAGTAGCGTTAGGGATACAGTATAAGCGGCGTTTCCATTTATTTTCAAACAGTATTACATGCTTGCGCCCGCCAAAATGGGTGTGGAATATATGCGGCAGGTCTATATCGTAATGCAAAAAGGTAACCGAGTTAGAGCCACCGAAGAACATGGCCGGCATGCTTTCTAAAAAGCCGCCCATCAGGTCCTTTGGTAATACAATATCATCCAGCAGTTGCGGGGCCTGTTTAAATATGTTGAAGAAAAATATGCGCAGTTCTGTTGGCGTTGATTTGATCAGGTCGATATACTCATCAAAAGGCATTTCTTTAGCCGATGAGTTAATTGGTTTTGATGGATCGGCTTTGGAGTTATCGTACAAAGGCACCACCTTTTTGCCTACCACCTCTTTTAAATATTCGGGTGTCCATTTTTCGCGGGCGGGCCAGCTTTTGGTTAGGCCTTTTATCACCAATGGGCGACGCGGTTTCAGGTATTTCTCGCGGAAATCCTCGGGGGTAATGCTCTCAACGGTATCAATAGGGTGCAGTATAAAGCTCATATCTTGATCAATAGGGTAATAAATACTTGCTATTAGGACACAAGTATCACCCGAATTTATCAAAATAACGAAATAAAACTTTGAGGAATGTTAAAATCAGGTTAAATTTTAAAAACGCATCAGGGTTTGCCTGCTGCCAAGGCCTTATCTGCGCGTTTGATGGCCAGTTTTTCTTTCCAGTCCATATAGCGGTTTTTAAAGTTCTTTTTCATGATGTCGTCAAACTTGCGCTGTATGGTTAGGTTATACAGGCTTTTGGCTTTTATCCCCCACGATTTATCCCAGGCGCGTAACGATATCGAGAACGAGCCATCCAGGTACTTCATCCAATGCCAGTAGCCTGTGGGCATAAACAGGGTATCACCATGCTGTAAAATGGTTTCCTGCCCCTCAATCCCGTCAAGTGCGGGGAATTGTTTGAAGTCGGGGTTTTCAATATCGTAATCTTCCAGCGCGTAGGTAGCAAAAGGTATTTTATACAGGCGTTCGCTCCATTTGTTATCAAACAGTATGACATGCTTGCGGCCATTAAAATGGGTATGGAATATATGCGCCAGGTCTATATCGTAATGTAAAAAGGTAACAGAGCCCTTACCGCCGAAGAACATGTTGGGATATTTATCCAAAAAGCCACCCATCAGGTCGGTAGGCGAGCGGTAATCATCAAGCAATTTTGGGGCATCCTTTATCGGGTCGAACAAAAATATACGCAGGTCGGTAGGTTGGGTTTGTATCAGGTCTATGTAATCGGCAAACTTCATCTCTGCTGCTGATGCATTAATGGGTTTGCTCGGGTCGGCTTTTGAGCTATCGTAAAGTGGTACTGTTTTGTCGCCTACGGTTTCTTTTAGATAGTCGAAGGTCCATTTTTGCAAAGCCGGCCAGCTTTGGGTAGCCTTGCTGATAACAAGGGGTTTGCGGGGCTTTAAGTAGTTGTTTACAAAGTCGTCTTTGCTAATGTGGTCTACTCTGTCTATCTGTGTAAGGGACAAACTCATGGTTTACGGTACGTTAACTTTACAAAATTATATGTTAACACATAAGTGCATTAGTGTAAAGTTTGTTTTTGATATTTTATTGACAAAAAATAAACCCGGCGCTTTTAGCGGCCGGGTTTTGCTTTCATTAGGGTAGAATAAATGTTTTTAAAGTTTTGCAGTTGTAGCCGCAGTTTGCTTTGGCTTATCTTTACACACACAGTCCTATTCATAGCCTCGGCGCACTGCTAACTGCATACTGCAAACTTTTTAGTTAGGCAATAACACGCTGTTTACTACGTGTATTACGCCATTGCTTTGGTTAACATCGGCAATGGTTACCCAGCTTTTGCCACCTTTTTCGTCAACCAGGTATATTTTTTTACCATCGGCCATAGCAGTTAATACACCACCACTAACAGTAGTTAATTCTGCTTTACCACCACCTGCTTTAATTTTAGCCATTAAGTCGGCAGCGCTTATTTTGCCGCTTACTACGTGGTAAGTTAAAATTTTGGTAAGGGTTGCTTTGTTCTCTGGTTTTACCAAAGTTTCAACAGTGCCTTTTGGCAATTTGTCAAAAGCTTCGTTGGTTGGTGCAAATACAGTGAATGGGCCGGCAGACTGTAATGTTTCTACCAAACCGGCTGCTTTAACAGCTGCAACCAATGTGGTGTGGTCTTTTGAATTTACAGCGTTAGATACGATGTCTTTAGTTGGGTACATGGCCGCGCCACCTACCATTTTTGTTTGAGCGAATGTGTTTGGTGCGATTGCGATAGTTGCTAAGGCAATTGCTGCGATAATTAGTTTTTTCATTGTTTTGTAGATATTGATATTTGAAAGAAGATACGCCGATTAGCAAAGGGCGGTTTTTGGCAAAAGGCATAATTCGCACAACGCTAAGCTATACGCTATCTTTTATTCTTCGTGGAAAAACAGGCTGGCCGCAATGTTATCGGCATACAATTTTCCTTGCGGGGTAAGGGTAATAACATTGCCATTTTGCAGGATGCTACCATCGTCAAAATAGGGCCTGGCGACTTTTAAAACTTCGTTTGATGCTGAGGATGCAATAGCGTTAAGCCGGTCCAGATCAAGGCCCCAAATGGTACGCAATGAGGTCATGATGTATTCGTTCAATCGATTAGTTTGAGTGAGTATTTCCAGCTCGGCCGGGATAATATTTTCGGCTATCGATTTAATATATTTTGCATTATTGGCCACGTTCCACTGGCGGGTATCGCCGTTAAAAGAATGTGCCGATGGCCCAAGGCCCAGGTATTTTACGCCTTTCCAATAGTTGGAGTTATGGCGCGAGTAATGCCCCGGTTTGCAAAAGTTTGATATTTCGTACTGTTCAAAGCCGTTGCTTTGCATGGCATCCAGCATCAGGGTAAACTGTTCGGCGCTTTGGCCCTCGCTCATGGGGGGCTGCTTTTTTTTGCTGATGAAGGTGGCCAGTGCTGTTTGCGGCTCAACCATCATCGAGTAGGCAGATACATGGGGGATGCCCAACTCAAACACCTTATCTAAGTTAAACTTCCATTTAGCATCTGTCAATAAAGGATAACCGTAAATCAGGTCGACAGTGATGTTTTCAAAGCCGGCATCCTGCGCGCGCTTTACCGATGCCTCGGCATCGGCCGAGCGGTGTACGCGGTTCATCCATTGCAGGTCTTCATCAAAAAACGATTGTATGCCAATGCTAAAGCGGTTTACCGGTGTATGCCTGAAAGCCTTTAGCTTGCTATGGTCCAGGTCGTCGGGATTGGCCTCCAGCGTTATTTCGGCATCAGCGGCCACGGTATGCAATTCGGTAATGGTGTTGATGAGCAGGCTGATCTCGTCTGCAGAAAGTACGGACGGCGTGCCACCACCAAAATAAATGGTCTCGATGGTCTCGTTGTTCAGATAGCTTTTTTGCAGGCTTATTTCTTTTACCAGCGCCTGCACCATTTCATCCTTATACTGCGGCGAGGTGCTGAAATGGAAATCGCAATAATGGCAGGCTTGCTTGCAAAAAGGAATATGTAGATAGATACCGGCCATGGGGGCAAAGGTAATGTAAAAGCACAATTATCGGAGTTTAAAACCATCGTCCGTCAATTCGTAACAATGCGCGGGCGATTTGCTCTAAGGTTAGTTTACAACCCAATGCCTTGAACAAATGATCAGGAAATATTCAGTTTTAATTGGAATAGTAATATCGGTAGTATTGATAATGATAGCTATTGCCGTTTACCCGGGTGGTAGTATGTTTGATGAATATGCTACCGGCTTTAACTGGACAAAAAACTTTATGAGCAACCTGTTCGGAGTGCGGGCATTGAATGGCGCAGAAAATCCTTCGAGGTTATGGGCTTATGCCGGTATGATACTGCTCCCTTTTACGTACGGGTTGTTTTTTAATAATATGTCGAAAAAAATACCTGACAGGAATGCAGCTTACATTTTAAAATACGGTGGCATTGTTAATATAATTTTTACGTTTTTAACGGTGACGCCCATGCACGATCTGATGCTGATCATATCAACCAGCGTGTTTTGGACATGCCTGGTTATTATCACCGTTTTCATCCTAAAGACGAAGCTTCACCTGTTTAAGTTCTTCTGTGTTGTAATTCTTTTGGTTTTTTATTACAGCGTGTACTTATGGGGCACAAGCGATTGGAGCTTATTGCCTATTATGCAAAAAATAAACTTTGCCACGTCAACATTGTTAATTTTAGGGTTGGAGCATTTTACAAAACCGGAAGATTTTGCCCATATAAAAACACGAAGTAACAGAAAATTGGCCACCAACCGCTAATATAGCTGTTTGTGATACCTGGGCTCAAAAAAGCCATATTCATTTATATAAGTTTGCATAAGCTGCAATTATTAAGGTAAATTTGCAGCAGCCCGGGTTATTGGGCTTATATAATGCGCCGGATAATTTGCTTTTTTATTGTTGTGTTTATTATGTGCTCAGCAGCCTATGCTCAGGATGCTGATACAGTAGCTTACCGGGATACCGTTGCCCGCAGCTATGTAAAGCAACCCCTGCCATTTTTAGATTCGGTTGCGCAGGCTACGGCCTTAAGGGCCCAGTTCGTGTCAGATTCTATCGCTTTTACCTACATACGTAAGCCCGAAGGCCTCAGGCAAAACATGTTTGTTGATAGCGTACTTAAGGCAAACGCTTACAGAGGCAACCTGTACCTTGATATATCAAAACGATCAAAAAACAGCCTGGGATATGGGCACAGTCGGCCCCAGCGCGAGGGTTGGGTTATTGCCATCATCCTTGTTTTAATATTATTTACAGCCGGGTTAAACATCGCCTCAACCAAAGATATGGGTAATGTTTTCCAGTCGTTTTACAACAAGCGCACTGTTGGCCAGGCCGGTAAAGAAGATAGCCCCATTAACTTTTGGACCTTTATAGGTTTGTTCCTGCTGTTTGGTTTTACGTTTGGCCTGTTTTTATACTTATTAACTACAGGTTATTATAAAGTATATTACACTATTGGCGGGCTGCAACTATTCTTAACTTTGTCGTTGGTTATTATCACCCTGTTTGCGGCTAAGTTCCTGGTATTAAAATTTTTAGGCTTTGTTTTTGATATAAATAAATTAGTGAGCGAATACATCTCCGCACTATCGCTTACGTACTTTAATATCGCCTTTGTATTTTTGCCTGTAGCGCTGTGTTTCAGCCTGATAGCCGAAAAATTTATCCCGTATTTACTGGCAATTACTCTGTTACTGGTTATTATTATATTTGTATGGCAATACCTGCGCAGCAGCGTTAGTATTATTTCTAATTTTCGATTTCATAAATTTTATTTATTTATCTATCTTTGTGCCCTCGAAATTTGTCCCATATTGATACTGATTAAGGCACTTAATATTGGGTTTAGGTAGTTATAACGCATGGCATTGGAAGACAGAAAGAAAAAGGTTAAGAGTATTTTAGTTACTCTGCCGAAACCTGAGAACGATAAAAATCCGTACGCTGAACTGGCTAAAAAGCTGAATTTAAAGATCGACTTCCGGTCTTTTATTCATGTGGAAGGCGTACCCGCTAAAGATTTTCGTAAGGAAAAAATAAACCTTGCTGATTTTAGCGCGGTAATATTTACCAGTCGTAACTCTGCCGACCATTTCTTCCGTATTTGCGAAGAGATGCGTTTTGAGGTGCCTGTAGAAATGAAATATTTTTGCCTTTCAGAAACCATTGCTCTGTATCTTCAAAAATATATCCAATACCGTAAACGTAAAATATTTTTTGGTAAACAAACCGCTGCCGATCTGGCCGAGGTATTAAAGAAACACTCGGGCGAGAAATTTTTATACCCATGCTCGGATGTAGCTGCCGAAGAAACCCAAAAGTTTTTGCTGGATAACGGTTACGATTTTACCCCTGCAGTACTTTTCCGCACGGTGTGCAGTGACCTTAGCGACCTGGCCGAAGTGTTTTATGACATCATCGCTTTTTTTAGCCCGTCGAGCATACAGTCGTTATACAAAAACTTCCCCGATTTTAAACAAAACAACACCCGCATTGCCGCTTTTGGCGCAACCACTCATAAGGCAGTGCTCGAAGCGGGCTTAATATTAGATATCCCTGCACCATCTCCGGCCGCCCCATCTATGACCATGGCGATAGATCAGTACGTTAAGCAGGTTAATAAATAATTCAAATCCTTCGTAAACCTGTTGCAACATTTTGTAGCTTTAAACGTATAACGGTAGAAATGTATTTCTCATTTAAAAGAATACATTTGCGTTATATTCTATTGTTTAAGAATAAGTGTATTTTTTTAACTCATAGTGTAGTTTTTTTGAGGTCAAAAAATATTTTTACTGTTTAGTATAAGTAAATTTAATATATTCGGGGGTGCATTACATTGGGTAACTTGCATGCACATTACGATTTTGTATACAAAATGAAACAACTTTACTTTTTGATAGCGATTTGTGCTGTTACAGGATTAGCCGGTTGCGGAATCGGAGGCGGCGGCGGAAACAACGGCGAGGTGGTAGGTGTTAAGCAACGCTCGTTTAGGGCAACTACCCCTTTAAACATGGTTTACATTAAAGGGGGTACCTTTTTAATGGGCCAAACAGATCAGGATGTTACTTTTGCGCAAACCTCGCAAACCAAGCAGGTAACCATTCCTCCATTTTTTATGGATGAGACTGAAATATCAAACAGCAAATACAAGCAGTTTGTATTTTGGGTGCGCGATTCTATTGCAATTACCAATTACCTTAACGATCAAAAATATTACATGCAGCCTAAAAAAGGCGCCGCAGCCGACGCGTCGGGCAAAAAATATATCAACTGGAAATATGTAGCCAAAAATCCTGTATTCAGCACCAAGGGCAAAGGTTCTGCTGGTAATGCGCAAAAATTACAAGGCTTATATTACCAGGGCGATGACCGTGTGTTTGACCGTAACGAGTTAGATATCCGTTTATTAAAATACAACTACTCGTTAATGTCGCAGCGCGATGCATCAAACTATCGTAACGATAAAACCAAACGCAGATCAGATTTCATCATCCGCGATACAGTAGGTGTTTACCCTGATACACTGGTTTGGTTAAACGATTTTTCGTATGCGGCCAACGAGCCTATGGTTGAGGGTTATTTCTCTCACCCGGCATACCGTAACTACCCTGTTGTGGGTGTTACCTGGCGCCAGGCAAGGGCCTTTACCGTATGGCGTACCCGCTTAAGCGATGGCGCTAAAGATGCACGTGGCTTACCGCACAACCTGCCTTTTCAGTTACCTAACGATGGCGAATTTGAATATGCTGCACGTGGCGGCCGTATTGGTACCGATTACCCATGGGGTGGCCCTTACATTAAAAACGCTAAAGGTTGCTTAATGGCCAATTTTAAACCGGGCCGTGGTAACTATACCGACGACGGCGGCGCTTATACTGTAAACGTACGCTCGTATTTCCCTAACGATTATGGCTTGTATAACATGGCCGGTAACGTTGCCGAGTGGACATCATCAGCTTATGACGAGTCGGCATCTACTTTTGTGCATGACCTATCGCCATCATTTGATTATGAAGCTAAAGCAAGCGACCCTGCAGTTTTAAAACGCAAGGTGGTACGCGGCGGTTCGTGGAAAGATATAGGCTACTTTTTACAAAATTCAACCCGGACTTACGAGTACCAGGATACTGCAAAATCATACATAGGCTTCCGTTGTGTTACCCCTTACATCGGCCGCGATATCAAAGACAAGCGCTAACAATAAACTAATCAATAAACTACTAATAAAATTTACTTAAAATTTATGGCTGGGAAGAAGAAACCTTACGGAATTGGTAACGTAGTATCATGGGGTGCAACAGTGGTGATCATCGGTTTGATGTTCAAAATTTTGCATTTACCTGGCTCAACTTACTGGATTGCTATTGGGTTAAGTACTGAAGCATTCCTATTTTTCTTATTAGGATTTCAACGGGAAGAGAAGGAGATTGACTGGGTACGTGCGTACCCAGAATTGAGTGAAGATTTTAGCGGCGAATTGCCCAAGGCATCGGCAAGACCTGTTGCATCAGCAACCGGTTTTTCAAATACAGCGGCTTTAGATAAAATGCTGGAAGATGCCAAAATTGGCCCTGAACTGATAGGCAGCTTAGGCGAAGGCTTACGCACTTTTGGCGATAAGGTTAACGCGATATCAAAGGTAGCTGATGCAGGCGAAGCTACAATTGCTTTTACCAACAAGGTAAAGCAGGCTACTGCCAGCTACGATAACCTGAGCGCATCTTTTGAAAAAGCATCGGCAAATCTGGCTGAAATGGCTAATACCAATGTTGATTCAAAAGCATATCATGACCAGGTAACTAATTTGGCTAAAAATCTTTCGTCGCTAAACGCGGTTTACGAATTGGAACTACAGGATTCGAGCGCGCATTTAAAAGCGATGAACAGTTTTTATAAAAACCTGTCGTTAACCATGAATAACTTTAACGAGTCGTTAGACGATTCGAAACAGTTTAAAGAGGAAGTAGGCCGTTTGGCTAAAAACCTGGCTTCGCTTAACTCGGTTTATGGCAACATGTTAACAGCAATGAATCAGCCCCGGGGGTAATTAACCATATTTAATCAAACCAAAAAAGAATAAATATACATAATGGCCGGAGGTAAAGAAACCCCAAGACAGCGAATGATGGGTATATTATACCTGGTACTTTTAGGGCTTGTTGCCTTAAGTTTACCGGATAGCTTATTCGATGCGTTTAAGAATATTACAGATAGTTTAGACAGGTCTAAAAGTAATGTACAAACTGGTATTTCAAATACGTTTGAGGCATTTGAGAAAACTAAACTTAAAGAACAGCCTGCCAGGGCAACACCTTTTTACAATAGAGCCAAAGAAGCCAGCAAGGCCAGTGAGGAACTTAATACTTACATTGAAACCCTTAAAAAGGACCTTGTTGTAGCAGGTGGTGGCTTTGATGAAACCACTAATGACTTTAAAGGTAGATCTGACCAGGATATTTCATCACATTATATGATAGCTGGTGGGCATGGCAAGGAATTGCGTAAAAAAATTGAGGAAACACAAAAGAAATTACTGTCATTATTAGATCCTGACGACAGGAAAAATGTAAAGTTTTCTCTCCAGGTTGTTGATCCTCCACGTAATGGGGAACTGACAAAAAAATCATGGGAAGAGGCAACCTTTGGCGACGGTATTCCAATGGGGGCATCAATTACAGCGCTTACTAAAATACAGGCAGATGCGAAAAATGCCGAAAATGAAGTAGTAAAGAAGTTATTAGGTAAAGTTGATCAGGCTGTAGTGAACCTTGATAAGTTTGACGCTGTGGCGGTTGCGCCATCAAGCTATGTAATAGCCGGCACGCCGTATACCGCCGAAGTGTTTTTAACCGCATCCGATTCAAAATCGAGCCCGGATATAAGTGTAAACGGTTCGCGCCTGGCGGTATCAGATGGTAAAGGTAAATATACCGTTGGTACAGGGTCAGAAGGGGTGTTTACCTGGGTAGGTACTATCCGCGTAAAGCAAACTGATGGTACTATAAAGGAATACAAAACAACGCCGCAAACTTACCAGGTATCCCGCCCATCGGCAGTGGTATCGCCTGATAAGATGAACGTGTTATACATTGGTGTACCTAACCCTATATCGGTTTCGGCACCAGGTCTCGCTAAAGAAAAATTAAGGGTAAATATTTCAAACGGCTCGTTAAGCGGCTCGGCCGGGCACTATGTGGCCAATGTAAATAGCATAGGCGAGGCTACCGTAACCGTATCAGGCGAGGTAACCCCGGGTAAAACGCAAACATTGGGCTCAACCTTATTCCGTGTAAAACGTATACCAGATCCTAAGGCGCAGTTTGCCGGCAAAAGCGGGGGTAATACCAGCGCAGCCAATATTCGCGCGCAGGACAGAGTTTTCGCCAAGTTGGAAAACTTTGAATTTGATGCTAAATTTAACGTAACCAGGTTTACATTGGTGGTAATTAAACCGCGCCAGGACGCAGTTATTGCCTCAACCAGCGGACCCGAATTATCGGCGCAAATGCGTGCTGCAATGGCGGGTGTAACACCGGGCTCTACAGTGGTATTTAAAGATATAATTGCTGTTGGCCCCGATGGCTCGCAGCGAGGTTTGGACGCTATAGTATTAACGGCTAATTAAGAAAGTTATGAAAACAAGATTTTTAATTTTGGCACTTTGCCTGGCCTGCAGCGCCTCATTCGCGCAAAAAAGGAAGGCAAGGAAACCGGCGGCTAAAAAGCCTGCTGCTTCACAAACCTTTTCGCAGGGGCCGGTAGTAAATGGTGCTAACACTACAGCCAGTACCGTTTTACAGCCTAAAGCACAGTTGCCTGTTGATACAGCTAAGAAAAAGCCTTTTGACCGCCCATTAGACGGGTACTATAAAAAGAACAATATTTTAAGCGCAAGGGTAACCCCTTATGCTAACCTGCGCGAAAGTGACGTAACCTTTGCCAAACGCGTATGGCGCGAAATTGATGTTCGCGAAAAGATGAACCAGTACCTGGCATCGCCAAAGCAAAGGCTGATAACTATTTTGTTGGATGCTATTGATGCAGGTGAGTTAACCGCTTACGACCCGGCAAGCACTAAAGACGATCCGGGAGGCGACTCGTTTTCGACCCCATTGGCCGCGGGCCAGGCACGAAGCCGCATGGCCGACAGCAGCGCGGTAGATAAGTTTGATAAGGATGGTAACAAAATAGGTTCGGAGTTTAGGGCCGGTGAGTTTAACCCGGATAGCGTAGTAAAATTCCGTATCAAAGAAGACTGGATATTTGACAGGCAGCGTTCGGTTTTTGAACCACGCATTATTGGTATTGCACCATTGATTAAGCCTAAAGCAGCTGGGTTAGACCTGGAGTATCAACCCGCTTTTTGGATATACTTCCCCGAGGCACGCCAAATATTGGCAACCAAAGAAGCTGTTAGCCATAACAACGATGCTACCGGCTTAAGCTTTGATGATGTTTTTGTAAAGCGTTTATTTGCCAGCTATATTGTTAAACAATCTAACGATAAGGACGAACGTATACGCGATTACGCACAAGGTATAGATAAGCTTTACGAATCGGATAGGGTTAAAAAAAACCTGATGGATTGGGAGCTTAACCTTTGGCAGTATTAATTATAATAGCCGATCTGCTAAAAAATATAAAAGCCCTTGCATAATGCAGGGGCTTTTTTTGTGCTGTATGGTGATAAACTATTGCGGCTTATAATATTAATTATCAGACACAGCGGGATTAAAATATTGGCTAATAGCTTTGGCCTGTTTAAGGTTTACTATTTCCTGCAACTCGGTCTCGGTAGCTTCGCGTATCTTTTTTACCGATTTAAAGTACTTAAGCAACTTTTCGGCGGTGGTTTTGCCAATGCCTTCAATTAATTCCAATTCGGTAACTAATGTGCCTTTATCGCGCTTTTTACGGTGAAAGGTAATACCAAAGCGGTGTGCTTCGTCGCGCAGCTGCTGTATCACCTTTAATGTTTCCGATCGCTTATCTAAATACATTGGGTATTGGTCGCCCGGATAGTATAATTCTTCTAACCGCTTGGCAATGCCTATAACGGTTACCTTTTTATCAATACCCAGCAGCTTTAAGCTCTTCATGGCCGATGATAGCTGCCCTTTGCCACCATCAATAATAATCAATTGCGGCAAGCCTGTATCTTCATCTAACACACGGCGATAGCGGCGTAATACAGCTTCTTCCATGGTGGCAAAATCATCGGGGCCAACAACGGTTTTTACGTTAAAGTGGCGATAGTCTTTTTTTGATGGCTTGCCGTCCTTAAACACCACTATAGCCGATACCGGATACTTACCCTGAAAGTTGGAGTTATCAAAGCATTCTATATGGCGGGGCTGTTGGTTCATGCGCAGATCCTTCATCATCAGGTTCATTAACCTATCGGTGCGCACCTCGGGGTTAAGTTTTTCGTACTGGTCTATCTTCTCTTTTTTAAAGAACATTACATTCTTTTGTGATAGATCGAGCAGTTTACGCTTCTCGCCCAGCTTGGGCACTGTAAATTTAACGGACGCGTCATCCACATCTATATCAAAAGGGACAATTATCTCTTTTGAATGGCTTTGGTACCTGGTTCGAAATTCGGTAATGGCAATTGTAAGCAGTTCCTCGTCGCTCTCATCCAGGCGCTTTTTAAGCTCGATAGTTTGTGTTTGGATGATAGTACCGTTCATTACCTTTAAGTAGTTTACAAAGGCGTATTTCTCTTCTGAAGCGATGCTGAATACATCTACATCGGTTATAGATGAATTAACCACGGTAGATTTACTTTGGTAATTCTCCAGCAGGTCCTGTTTGCGCTTTAGGCGGTGCGCCTGCTCAAAATTCAGGTCGCTGATGGCTTTGTCCAGATCCGACTTAAGGTTGCGTACAACGGCGCCAATTTTCCCGTTTAGTATGTCTTTTATTTCCTCAATGCTTTTATCATAGTCCGCTTCTGACTGGTAGTCCTGGCAAGGGCCTTTGCAATTGCCCAACTGATATTCGAGGCAAACTTTAAACTTGCCTTTTTCGATATTTTGGCGGGTTAACGGCAGGTTGCAGGTACGCAGTGGGTAGGTCTCTTTTATTAAACCCAGTATGGTATGCATCATACTTACTGAGGCATAAGGCCCCAGGTATTTGGATCCATCGCGAATGATGCGGCGTGTCCAATAAATGCGGGGGTAATTTTCGTTTTTGATGATGATCCAGGGGTAGGTCTTATCATCTTTAAGCATTACGTTGTAGCGGGGCTGATGCTTTTTTATCATGCTGTTTTCCAACAGCCAGGCATCCACCTCGGTATCAACTATGGTAAAGGTTATCTTGCGTATTTTTGATACCAGTACCCTTGTTTTGGCATTGATCTGGGTATCCTTATTAAAGTACGAACCTACCCGATTGCGCAGATCTTTAGCCTTACCAATATATATCAGCTCGTTCTCGCTATCCCAATATTGGTATACACCCGGTTTGTGCGGTATATTTTTTAAAGCTTCCCTGTAATCGAATTTTTCCATGCCCCTAGTTCACTGGTTCAATTGTTCATTAGTTCATTGGTCTGGTGCTTTACTTGCCTGCTTGCCAATAAACTTTAAATACGCGTTTAACTTTAAATGGATGCTTTGAAGTTTTTCGAATAGAAGATTAAATTGAACTTCACTTATTAGGTTCCTGGTTTTAGCCTTTTTTAACCACCCTTTTGTTTCTAAAATAGATCCGCGACTAAAGTAACAGAAGTTCCTGTTTTCTTTATAATGATATCTGCCATATCCTTCTGCTATGTTAGCACCAATGGAATCAGCTGACCGTACTATTTGCTTACCAATAGTATCTTTAGCAAAATACTCCCATTCGTGTACTAAAAACCAAATCTCATCACCAAAAGTTTCGGCCAATTGGTATAACTCTAAATCTTCAAGATTATAATAACTCATAAATTATTGAACTATTCACCAATTAACCAATGAACAAGTGAGCTAATGAACCAAACCTAAAAATCCAGTTTCTTATCCACCTCATTCGTTCCCTTTTGTTGTTGGCTGTAGGCACCGCAATCAAGAGTGATGGTTACGCCGTTTTTGGGCGGCACAAAGTCTACATTCTTTTTAATGCCTAATGCCGCGTTGGCGTACACCTTTTTCATGTACAAGGCAAAAATAGGCAGGGCGCTGTTAGCACCTTCGCCCAGGCGGGTAGACCGGAAGTGTATATCGCGGTCTTCGCAACCTGTCCATACGCCGGTAACCAGTTGCGGGGTTATGCCAATAAACCAACCATCCGAGTTGTCTTGAGTAGTACCTGTTTTACCACCAATCGGGTTCATCAAGCCGTAGTCACGGCGTAAGCGGTAACCGGTGCCTTCGTCTATAACACCTTTAAGCATATAGGTCATTACGTAGGCGGTTTGCGGGTTCATTGCTTGTACCACGCGCGGTGTGTTGTTATATAGTACGTTCCCGTTCTTGTCTTCAATGCGTAACAGGTAAGTAGGTTCGGTCCACACACCCTCGTTAGCAAATACCGAGTAGGCACCAGTCATATCAAATACCGATGCGTTAAACGTGCCCAGGCAAATAGATGGTACAGCCGGTACAGGGCTGGTGATGCCCATTTTTTTGATCAGATCGGCAACGGGGATAGGTTTTACCTCGTTCATCACATAGGCGGTAACCCAGTTTTGCGAGCGGGCCAACGCGGTGCGTAAAGTAATTACACCAGGTACTGTCTCTGTAGGAGATGAGCGCGGCTTCCATTCCTGGCCTTCGTACGATACAGTAATAGGTTCGTTGGCTACCTGCATACATGGCGATATGCCATCGTCGATAGCAACGGCATAGGTAAACGGCTTAGCGGTTGAACCCACCTGGCGGGTACCCATTTTTACCTGGTCGTATTTAAAATGCTCAAAATTAGTACCGCCCACCCATGCTTTAATGTAACCCGTTGTTGGGTCCATGCTCATTAAGGCATTGCGCAGCATCATTTTACAATACACAATGGAGTCGATAGGTTTCATCACCGTATCAATATCGCCGTGCCAGGTAAACAGGTTCATCTTGGCAGGCGTATTAAAATCATCTCGTATTTCTTCGTCGGTTTTATTTAACTGCTTAAGGGCAATATACCGGTCTGACCGGTGCATACCCTTATCTAATAAAGCCTTAAAGGTTGGGATAGATTTCCATAAGCTAATGCCTTTCCAGTGCGCGTTAAACTGCGCCTGTAATTTACGCATATACTCTTTTTGCGCCTCTTCGGCGTAGCCTTGCATAGTGGCATCAATAGTGGTGTATATTTTAAGGCCGTGGCGGTCAAGATCGTAAGGCGTACCATCAGGTCTTAAGATAGATTTTTCGACCAGTATCTTTTGCACTTCTTTTTTAAGTACCGCCCTAAAGTAGGTGGCTATGCCATCGTTATGGTCTATCGGGCGAAATATTAAGCCTAGCGGTTTAGCTTTAAACTCATCGGCCTGGCCATCGCTTAAAAAGTTCTCTTCGGCCATGCGTCGTAAAACAAAATTACGGCGGTTAAGCGCGTTTTGCGGGTGGTTGATGGGCGAGTATAAGCCAGGCCCGTTTATCATACCAATTAAAAGCGCGGCCTGGTCTGGTGTAAGCTTATCAGGCGTGGTATCAAAATAAGTACGTGCGGCCGAATGGATGCCATACGTATTGTATGCACCAAAATCCACCGTATTTAGGTAAAGCGTTAGTATTTCTTCTTTGGTGTAGTTACGCTCCAGCTTTACCGCGGTTATCCATTCCTGTAATTTTTGAATGATACGCTTAAAGGGGTTGTTCGATTTTTCGGTAAAAAGGTTTTTTGCCAGTTGTTGGGTTATCGTACTGCCCCCTTGTTTTTTGCCGACAAGGTTATATAACACAATACTGAAAGTACGCTGAAAATCGATACCCGAATGATTATAAAAGCGGGTATCCTCGGTAGCTATAAGCGCGTTAATAACATTTGGCGACAGCTGCGGATAGGTAACACTGGTGCGGTTTTTTATGTAATATTTGCCAATTACGTGCTTGTCTGACGATATTATCTCTGATGCCTGGTCGCTTTTTGGGTTCTCTAACTCGCGAAATGATGGCAGCGGGCCAAACAACTGGAAGGCTACAAGCAGTATCATCAATAAAAAAAATGCAAAACAACCAATAACAAAGCGCCATATATACCAGTTATAGCGCCTTATATCCTGTTGTTTAACCATTGTAGGTTTAGTAGGTTTTCTCATAATAGTCTATGTAACTATCCACAGTTTTTTGATCGGCTAATTTATCCAGATTTTCCTTTGTAATGATAAAAAAGCTGTATTTATCCTTTGGCACCTTCATAATATCGGGCATTAGCGGGATTATTGCCCTGGCGTAATCTTTAACATTGGTTAAGGATGTAAACCTGCCAACATATATCAGCTGGTTATCGGGCCCGGCATTTTTAAGCTGGTGCTTTATAGTATTATCCTGAAAGTTTACCCGGTTAAATTGCCCTATGCCAAAACGCGAAGAAGCTAAATTAGTTGTACCCGAGCGCACGGTAACCACAAAATAATAATTAGTGCTGTCGCGCAGGTTAAAAATAGATGGGGCAGGTGCAGCAACCTTTACCTCTGTTTTAGTGGTAGGGGTAACCGTGGTTTGTGTTGTTTGTGCCGCTGTCGCTAATGGTGGGGCTACCGCAGGCTTATCTGCCGGTTTTGCAGCAACTTTTGCAGGCTCGGGCTTGCGTACATCAGGTACTATTTCGCGGGTGCCGGTAAAAGGTACTCGGTACTCGGTTTGTTGCTGGTAAACTATCGGGATGCTGAAGGCAGCGTCATCGCGGTCGGTTATAATAATGGGCCTTGCAGCCAGTTCGGGCTGGTTAGCGGTAATATATAACAGGTGCTGGTTTACCAATGGGGTTATCAGTTTGTCCTCGGGATATTTACTTACAATCGTTTGCAGATCGGCGGTAAAAGGGGCAAGCCTTTCCTGATGGCCGGCTGCAAATGCCCGTAAATAATATAACTGTGCGGCAAGTTTGTTATCAGGATATTGTGTAAGCAAGGCATCTACATTGGTAATTACCTGCGCAAACTGTTTGGCAGCGTATAAATCATATACCTTATTATATAAGGTGTTAAACTCTGTGTCTTCGTCGTTCATCCGCTTGCCGTATTCGGGGTCTAAAATGGTTTTGGCAAAAGGTGTTTGTGCGTAGTTTTTTAACAACAGCTCTTTATACTTATCGCTTTGCGCGGTATTGCTTTCGCTATACAACCTATATAGGTTGTAATATATCGCCGGTTTGCTGTCATTGTCGGGGTAACGGGCCAGTAACAATTCGTAGGTGGCTATGGCTTCCTTTTTATCATCAAGCACATCGCGGTAAAAGTTGGCTATCTCCAGGTAGGCATTAAATACACGCTGATTAGATTGTGCCATCAGTTCGGGCGTTAGCGGCAGGTTTTGCTGCAGTGTTTGCCTGTAGTTAGCCGCATCTACCTTAGCAGGCGGGCGGTTAAGAGCATCTGTTACAGCATCCGGGTCGACGTTTTTTATTACATCTGCATTAGCGACGGCGTCGGTGTTTGACCTATCGCTGCGGCGCCAGTTATCTTCCAACTTGCGGTTACCCCAAACACGTTTAAAATCAGTATAACCCTGGCTTACTGCTTTGCTGTTATAAAAATAAAAGCTGCTACCATTAGGCACGCTGGCCTGCGGGTTACCGCCGTTTTGCAAAGCCGTGTTAACAGGCGCCGTTATAGCCGCCGACTGTTGCAAAACCTGCTGATTTACCATTTCATCAATACGGGCTGCACGGGCGGTATCGCTTAAGGCAGCCAATTGTTGCAAAGTATCTTCGTGGGCAATTATTTGCAGGTTATCGGCCAGTATTTGCAGGTTATCGGCCTTTTTACGAATAGTGTTATACCCCGGATAGTTGGTGCTCAGGTTTAATAGGGTGCTATCGTAATAATTTTTTGCGTTTTTATAATCGGCCTTGTCCTTAAAATAGATATCGGCCAGGCGCAAGTACGACAAACCCTTTTGGTTTTGATTTTTTGTGCTTTTAGCTACCGATAAACCATAATTTTTAAGCGCATCATCTACCTGGTGGTCGGCATATTGCAGTTGGGCTATCTGGTAATATATCTGGTCAATAAAATCCTGGTTGTTCTCTTCCTTTAATAAACCCCGTAATCTATCGGCCCGGCTAATTTTAACACCATTTTGGCTATCCTCAATACGTATGCGGTTAAGATTGGCATTAAAGGCCATTTCAAATATCACATTACTTTTAGCAACCCGGTTATAGTTAGCAATGGCATCGGTGGGTTTATTATTAAGCTCCTGTAATTGCGCTAATATATAGGTAAGGCGCAGGCGCTGCATTTTGCTGTTGCTGTATTGTATGGCAAGCTTTGCGGTTTGCTCCGCATCTTCATATTCGCGGGTGTTTATGTCATACTGTAGTTTGGTAGCATATACATCAGGGGTAATATCTTTTTTGGGGTTGATATTCTTTTCGGCCGTATCAATAACCGCTTTGGCATCGGCGGGCTGGTGCAGGTATAATAGGGCACGGGCTTTCCAAACCTCGGCCTCCTGCTTAAGTTCGGTTTTGTTGGGGAACGAACGTATCACATAATTGGCGTACTCAACTGCATCAAAAAAGTTTTTATCCAGGTAGTTGGCTTTCGCCAGCAGCAAGTAGGCATCGCCAAGGTAATTGCTTTGCTCTTTTATGGTGATGATCTTGTTGGCCTTAATCTTTACTTCTTCCAAATCCTTATCCGGCGACCCGGTGCTTGCAATGGTATCGCGGTAAACGCTTAAAATTTCGGTATAATCATCTATGTGGCTGGTTTCGTAGCTTTCCTGCTTCTCGCGCAGCAGTTCGTTGGCATTAAACAAGATGTTATAATGCGCGGTAAGGTTCTGCATAGCGCGGTTAAACTTGCTTTTTTTTTCGAGCGAGCAACCTGCTATGGCAAATGCTACTGCAAAAAACAGTAGCTTATTTAAACGTATGACGGAATTAATAGCGGACCGCTTCAAAGTTGATGTATAGTTTTATAAGCAATCGCTAAAATACTAAACATTATGCAATAGGATTTAATAAATTTGCGCATGGCTAAAAACGAACAGCAAGATAATAGCGAAACAGGCAAAGAGGTTAGTGCTTATGGCAAATACACAGGCATGGCTTTTCAAATGATAGTTATTATTGGCTTATTTTCATATGCCGGATATAAAATAGACGAGGCTACCCACCACTCCACCAAATGGGTAACGGCGGTATTATCGCTTGCCGGGGTTTTTATCTCATTATTCATCGTCATCAGATCTGTAAAAAATTGAAAATCTCAAACACAGTTATTCGCTACCTGGTATTTGTGGTTACTATAGCTATAGTACCGGTGTTATTAAAGTACACAGGCAACACAGAATATATTATTCCCAAATTTTGGGTATTATTTGGTTATTTATCAGCATTAACCCTCATGGCAATTGTTACCGTGCTGGTTGTTCAGCAAAAAAATAACGAGTTATATGCCTCGGCATTTTTGGCGGCAACCACCGTTAAGATACTGGCAACGCTGTTTTTTGTGCTGTTTTTTCTGCGGAAAAATCACGTTAATAGATACGCCTTTGCGGCTGATTTTTTTTATGTATATTTCTTAAATACGGCCTTTGAAGTTTATGGTTTGTTGCGTAACTTGCGCAACCAAAATTTAAGGTAAAAAACTTCATTTAGATGTATAACGGCTCGATTTTGAACTTAAAAAATTTTAAACTTTCGCTCTTTTGTGCGTTTTTTGTGATACTGTCGGCATTTCCGGCCTTAGGCTTTTCGCAAGAAAAGGCCCCTGATGAGGCTGCAAAACGGTTTGACCCAAAAGACATAATCTTTGAACATATTGGCGATTCGCACTCGTGGACAATGTTAGGTGAACATTATTTACCATTGCCTATTATATTATATACTGATAAAGGACTGGAGATATTTTCTTCGGCTAAAATAAAGGAAGAAGAAAAAGACGGTAAAATTGAACAAAAAATTTATCAGGGTGGCCATTATAGTTACACTTTAGAAAAAGATAAAGTGAAGGTTGTAGATTCGAGTGGCAAAATAGATGAGGTTGCCACGAAAAAGGTATGGGACTTTTCTATCACCCGTAACGTTGCTAGTATGTGGATGGGGATGTTGATCCTGATTGTTATATTCAGCACTGTATCATCGGCTTATAAAAAGCGGGTTGGTAAAGCACCAAAGGGGTTACAATCGTTTTTAGAGCCGATTATTTTATTTGTGCGCGATGATGTAGCTGTCCCAAATATTGGTATTAAGCACACTAAGTATATGCCTTTGCTACTTACTATCTTCTTTTTTATATTGATCAATAACCTATTGGGGTTGATACCTATTTTCCCGGGTGGTTTTAACCTGACGGGTAATATTGCGGTAACCTTAACCTTGTCGTTTATTATATTAATAGTTATCAACTTTAGCGGTAATAAATATTATTGGAAGCATATTTTTGCTCCTGATATCCCATTTTGGTTGTATCCTATCATGGTTCCAGTAGAGCTTATTGGTATTATCTCAAAGCCGTTTGCCTTGATGATACGTTTGTTTGCCAATATTACAGCCGGGCACATTATTGTACTAAGCTTAATATCTCTGATATTTATATTTAAAACTGCCTGGATGGCAACTGTATCTGTACCGTTCGTGATTTTTATGGACACTATAGAATTATTGGTAGCATTCCTGCAAGCGTTTATCTTCACTATGCTATCGGCCTTGTTTATAGGCATGGCTGTTGAAGAGCACGCACACTGATTTTTTGAATTATTAATAATCTATATATACACGTTTAATTTAACAAACAATGATTGGAATGATCGGAATGATCGCAGAGGCCGCTACAGCAGGTGTTGTGAATCTTAGTAAACTGGGAGCAATTGGCGCAGGTTTAGCAGTAATCGGAGCCGGTATCGGTATCGGTCAAATTGGTGGTAAAGCCGTTGAAGGTATCGCTCGTCAACCAGAAGCTGCTTCAAAAATCCAAACTAACATGATCATCGCTGCAGCCCTTGTAGAAGGTGTTGCACTGTTTGCTGTGGTAGTTGCATTGCTGTAATCTTAGTATTCAGCAACAAAAAAAGAAAACATAATCCCGGGGCGATTGGCTCCGGGCAATGTTTAAATTTAATTTTGAATTTTTAATATCTATATAAAAAATATGGAAATTGTTCAACCCGCAATAGGTTTAGTTTTTTGGACATTTATATCGTTTATAGCCTTGCTAATTATATTACGCAAGTTTGCCTGGAACCCGATATTAGGTGCCGTTAACGAGCGCGAGCGTAATATTGAGAACGCTTTATCAAAAGCCGAAGCTGCTAAAGAAGAGATGTCGCGCTTAACCAGCGAGAACGAGTCTTTACTAAAACAGGCACGTATTGAGCGTGACGCTATTTTAGCCGAAGCAAAAAAGGTAAAAGACCAAATTATCGGCGAAGCAAAAGAAGCTGCACACAAAGAAGGTGCCCGCCAAATTGAGCTTGCCCGTATAGAAATTAATAACCAGAAAGCCATAGCTATGGCCGATGTTAAAAACCAGGTTGCAGCATTATCTTTAGAGATTGCTGAAAAAGTATTGCGCAAGCAATTTGAAGACCAGGGCAAACAGGATGCATTAGTTGCCGACCTGTTGAAAGAAGTGAAATTGTAACTCTCAACAAAAAGAGAATGTCAGAAATAACAGTAGCATTAAGATACGCGAAAGCATTAATTGACCTTGCCGAGGAGCAAAAAGCCCTTGAAGCGGTTAAGAATGATATGGAGCTTTTGCTTAAAACTGTAAAAGCTAACCCTGAGTTAGGCGCTGTTTTAGCTAATCCCATCATATCGCACAGTAAAAAGATACACATACTGGCTGATGTTTTTGGCACCAAGGTAAGCAAGGTAAGCATAGCGTTTTTTAACATTATGGTTAACAAAGGCCGTGGCGAAGTATTATATACTACCGCCCAGGAGTTTGTTGGCTTGTACGATATTAAAAACCACATTACTAATGCAAGGGTTACCACAGCGGCACCTTTATCGGCAGCTAACAAACAAAAAATGCAGGCCGATGTGCAGGCAGCCATTGGCGGTACAGTTAAATTAACCGATAAGGTTGACCCTACGCTGATAGGCGGCTTTGTATTAACCGTTGGCGACAGGCAGGTAGATACCAGCATTGCTACCAGTCTTAAAAAACTAAAGAAGGAATTTGCACAGGTTGCAATCAAATAATATTTAATTAAAACTCTAAAATAATCTCAAAAAATGGTAGAGGTAAGACCAGACGAAGTATCGGCAATTTTGCGTCAGCAATTAGCAGGCTTCAAGTCAGAATCTGAATTAGAAGAAGTGGGTACCGTACTACAGGTAGGTGACGGTATTGCACGTGTTTACGGATTGACTAAAGTACAATCAGGCGAGCTTGTTGAATTTGATAACGGATTGCAAGGTATAGTACTAAACCTTGAAGAAGATAACGTGGGTGTGGTATTGTTGGGACGGTCTGACGATATCAAAGAAGGCGACAATGTTAAACGTACCAACCGCATTGCATCTATCAATGTAGGCGAAGGTATGCTTGGCCGTGTTGTTGATACCTTAGGTAACCCAATTGATGGTAAAGGCCCGATATTAGGAGAAACCTATGAAATGCCTTTGGAGCGTAAAGCACCGGGTGTTATTTATCGCCAGCCGGTAACCGAGCCATTACAAACAGGTATCAAAGCTATCGACGCGATGATTCCTATCGGCCGTGGCCAGCGTGAGTTGGTTATTGGCGACCGCCAAACAGGTAAAACTGCAGTTTGTATTGATACCATCATCAACCAAAAAGAATTTTACGATGCAGGCCAGCCTGTAACTTGTATATATGTAGCTTGTGGCCAAAAAGCCTCAACCGTTGCAAACATTGTGCGCACATTAGAAGAGAATGGTGCTATGCCATACTCTATAGTTGTTGCCGCTAATGCTTCCGACTCTGCTACCATGCAATTCTTCTCTCCGTTTGCAGGTGCTGCAATTGGCGAGTACTTCCGCGATACCGGACGCCCTGCTTTGATCATTTATGATGATCTTTCAAAACAGGCTGTTGCTTACCGCGAGGTATCATTATTACTACGTCGCCCACCGGGCCGCGAGGCTTACCCTGGTGACGTATTTTACCTGCACAGCCGTTTATTAGAGCGTGCCGCTAAAGTAAACTCAAATGATAGCATCGCTCAACAAATGAACGATCTGCCGGAGTCTATCAGGCACATCGTTAAAGGTGGTGGTTCGTTAACGGCGTTGCCAATTATCGAAACACAAGCAGGTGACGTATCAGCATACATCCCAACCAACGTAATTTCGATTACCGATGGTCAGATATTCCTGGAGTCGAACTTGTTCTTAGCAGGTATACGCCCGGCAATTAACGTAGGTATCTCGGTATCACGTGTGGGTGGTAACGCGCAGATCAAATCGATGAAGAAGGTTGCGGGTACTTTAAAGCTTGACCAGGCGCAATACCGCGAGTTAGAGGCATTCTCTAAATTCGGATCGGATTTGGATGCATCAACCAAAACAGTAATTGATAAAGGTGCACGTAACGTTGAAATATTAAAGCAAGGCCAGTACTCGCCGGTAACGGTTGAAAAACAGGTAGCTATTATATACTTGGGTACTAAAAACCTGATGCGTAACGTACCGGTAAACAAAATACGCGAGTTTGAAGCCGAATACACCAGCCAGTTAGAGCTGCGCCACCCCGAAGTGCTGGCCGCCCTTAAAGCAGGTAAATTTGACGACCAGCTAACCGGCGTACTGGAAACAGTAGCTAAAGAACTGGCAGGTAAATATTAATTAAGTTCAAAGTCGAAAGTTTTTAGTCCAAAGTCAAACAGACTTAAGACTTAATACTCCAGACTTAAGACTCAACAAAGAATGGCTAATTTAAAAGAAGTAAGAAACAGGATATCGTCGGTAAGCTCTACCCAGCAGATCACCAAGGCCATGAAAATGGTTTCGGCGGCAAAGCTGAAAAGGGCAACCAATGCTATTGTACAATTACGCCCTTACGCCAATAAGTTAAAAGACCTGTTGGCTAACCTATCGGCAAGTTTGGAGGATGGTGCATCGCCATACCTGCAAAACCGCGAGCCGGTGCGTGTATTGGTAGTAGTTGTATCATCAAACCGTGGTTTGGCAGGTGCTTTTAATACTAACGTAATTAAAACCGCTAACAACCTGATAGCCGAAAAATACAGCGAGCAGTTAAAAGCCGGTAATGTATCTATTGTTGCTATTGGTAAAAAAAGCCAGGAGTTTTTTCAGCGTCGTAAGTACAATGTAATTGGTAACAATAACGATTTGTACCTTAACCTAAACTTTGAGAATACTTCAAAAATAACCGAGTCTATAATGCAGGGCTTTATTAACGGCGATTACGACCGGGTAGAACTGGTGTATAACCATTTCCGTAACGCGGCTATACAATACCAAATAGCCGAGCAGTTATTGCCTGTACCAATGGCTGAAGAAAAAAAGGAAGAGGCTGTAAAAACCAAAGATGGTGTTATTGAAACACAGGTTAACTACATATTAGAGCCTTCGCAAGAAGAGATAGTAGAACAGCTGATCCCCAAGAACATTAAAATACAGTTATACCGTGCAGTTTTAGATTCAAACGCATCTGAACACGGCGCACGTATGACAGCGATGGATAAGGCAACTGAAAATGCCGGCGACTTACTGAAAGCTTTAAAACTTTCGTACAACCAGGCACGCCAGGCAGCCATCACTACCGAGCTTACCGAGATTGTGAGCGGTGCAGCAGCATTAGGTGGTTGATAATTAGCTTATCCGGCTGCGCTTGTCGAAGACATAAAAAGGCTTCCCAATTTTGGGAAGCCTTTTTTATTGGCACAAAATTTGGTTTTGTTAATTAATTTAAAGTTAAAAAATTACCATGAAAAAGTTGATCTTAAATTGTTTGATAGCCGCATCAGTTGTTTTAGCGGTATCATGTAATAGTAATAAAAGCCAGGGCAATGCCGATAGTACACAAACTGCAGATAGCACCACTTCCGCAAGTTCGACTGCGGCCGCTACAGATTCGACCGCTAACACACCCGATTCGGCATTTGCCAATAAAGCCGCTTTAGGTGGCTTGATGGAAGTGCAATTAGGCAAATTAGCCCAGCAAAAAGGAGCATCGGCAGCAGTTGTACAATTTGGTACCATGATGGTGAACGACCATACCATGGCCGCTGCTATGCTGGATAGTATTGCAACCTCAAAAAAAGTAGCTTTACCCAAAACGCTCGACGATAAGTTTCAGCAGGATTATGACAAGTTTGCAAAAACAGACAAGAAGAGTTTTGATAAAACCTATATAGACTATATGGTGAAGGACCATAAAGAAGATATAGAAGAATATAAAAAGGAAGCTGAAAAGGGTAAGGATGCCGAATTTAAAGCCTTTGCAGGCAAGCATGTGCCCATACTGCAAAAACACTTGCAAAAGGCACAGGAGATACAAAAAACACTTAAGTAACAAAAAAGCTTCCCGGTTAGGGGAAGCTTTTTTTGTTTAAAAAATTTTTGCGTTTGGTATAGCTTTGGTTAAATGTTGGGGTTAGCTGCGTATGCTTTCCATAATTCATCAACAGATTTGCCGGTTAGGCTGGCCCAGGTGTTATCATTATAAGTATGCTTACGCATAATTTCGTCAAGCTTTTTAACAGTGCCTTTTTTAACCTTGGTTTCTACCCAAAATAAAAAGCGGGCGGTAACCCGGTAGGCGTTATCATAGTTTTGTTTAGCATCAAACGACGGGAACTGCCAGCGGGCCGCATCATTTGCTACTCCATGTTCATGGCGTACATAGTCGGCAATACCTTCGGTAAGCCAGCCGGGGCCGTTACTGTCGCCATAATCCTGGGCTATATGCATCACCTCGTGGGTAACTACATCAACGTCGGCAGGGTGCTTGGTCATATAGGCAGGGCTAAATACTACGCGGCCATTGTCTGTAGCAGCAACACCGTGGTAAGCGGTATCAATAAAAAACACCACCTGCTTAAGGCTTTTTTTATTGTACTCCTGCACAATTTTTGGATAAACAATAAAAAATGTGCTGATCAGTTTTTGAGTGATGGCGTTATCAAAATGCTCATCGTTACCACTTACAATAAGTGTGTAGCCTGCTCTTTTAATGGTGTCGGCACCAGCTGCTAAAGCCGTATTATAGGCAATGGCTATTAATAGTGAGGTAAATAATAGGGTCTTCTTCATGTTCATGCGCAAAAATAATATTTTGCCTCTGCATCATCCTATCTATCGTTAATGTTACATAGCCTGTGGTGCGACGGTAAGGTAATAGATTAATGCGACACACAGGCAATAGCAAACCAATACCACTTTTTATTTGCAATTGTATAAGCACTTATATAAATTGCATCATGAATTTGTATCAAAGCTTAGGTTACCTGGTTTTGGGCAGCCGTTTAAGGCGCATGAGCGAAACCTTTTTGGCCGAAATAAACCGCATATATCAGAACGAAGGGATAGACTTTGATGCCGGATGGTTCCCGGTTTTTTATTTATTGTCAAAAAACGACTCTCTGTCTATAAAAGAACTAAGCGAACAAACCGAGGTATCACACCCGGCAGCAAGTCAGTTAATAACCAATCTGAAAAACCGCAAACTGGTCGAAACCTCTGTTTGCACCGACGACGGCCGCAGGCAACTGGTACAGTTTACCCCAAAGGGCCGTGTTTTGCTGGAACAAATATTGCCCGTTTGGGATGCCATTAGCAGCGGCATGAACGAAATGGCAGAAAGCGACCCCACCATTGCGGAGCTGCTGCCCGCTATATCCGCATTAGAAAATACTTTCCGCACGGCTAACCTGGCGAGCAGGGTGAGTGACAAACTAAATGCTGTACCCAATGAATAGTTTTGACTATGGCACCGGCCACCTAACAATTGGTATTTGCCTGGATATTGCCGCGGGCAAGGTACAGGGCATTATTGCCGATGAAGCTGCAAATCGCATTAAAATATCGTGGCTGGAGGTGGAGAAGATAGTACACGCGCAAAAGCCGGTTTATGGTATCAATACTGGTTTTGGCCCGCTTTGCGATACCCGTATATCCGAAAAAGACACCAGCCTGCTGCAAAGTAATATATTAAAAAGCCATAGCGTAGGCGTGGGTAAACCCATCCCGCAGGAAATTGCCAAACTGATGCTGATTACCAAGGTGCATGCTTTGGCGCAGGGTTACTCGGGCATTGCGCCGCAAACGTTGGCTCGCATTATATGGCATATAGATAATGATATCATCCCGGTAGTTCCCGAAAAAGGCTCGGTAGGTGCATCGGGCGATTTGGCGCCGCTGTCGCATTTGTTTTTACCGCTTATAGGTTTGGGTTTTGTGGTTGTTGGCGATGAAAAACATCCGGCGGCGCAGGTACTGCAAAAAAACAACTTACAGCCATTAGTACTTGGACCGAAAGAAGGCCTGGCCTTAATAAATGGTACGCAGTTTATACTGGCATTTGCTATAAAAGCAGTGCAGCGTTTGCATAATGCTTTAAACGTTGCCGACCTGATCGGTGCCATGTCATTAGAGGGGCTTAAGGGCTCGTCACGGCCATTTGACGCACGGTTGCATGGCATTCGCCCCTTCAAAGGAACAAAGTACGTAGCGCGGCGATTAGCCGCCCTGCTGAATGGCTCAGATATAGGCAGCTCGCATGTAGATTGCGACAGGGTGCAGGATCCCTATTCGTTGCGTTGCATGCCGCAGGTGCATGGCGCATCGCGGAACGCCTGGCTGCATTTAAAAGAGCTAACCGAAATAGAATTAAATTCCGTTACCGATAACCCTGTTATTTTTAACGCGGATGATACCATAAGCGGGGGCAATTTTCACGGGCAGCCATTAGCCATGCCTTTAGATTATGCCACCGTAGCCGCTGCCGAATTAGGCAATATTGCCGATCGACGCTGTTACCTGATGAGCGAGGGACGATACGGCTTGCCCAAACTTCTAACAGACGATGCCGGGCTAAATTCGGGCCTGATGATACCGCAATACACTACCGCCGCATTGGTTACCGAAAATAAAACGCTTTGCTTCCCGGCCAGCGCCGATAGCGTGCCAACTTCTTTAGGGCAGGAGGATCATGTTTCTATGGGTTCTATCAGCGGGCGCAAGCTGCACATGGTGATAGATAATATCGAGTACATACAGGCCATCGAATTATTATACGCTTCGCAGGCATTGGATTTTCGCAGGCCCTTGCAAAGTACCCCGGTGATAGAGGCCTGCCACCAGGTGGTGAGGCAGCATGTGCCCTTTATAAAAGAGGACCGCATTTTTGCCGACGATATAAACGCCCTGCATCAATTAATTATAAGCGGCCGGTTTGAGCAAGTTGCCGGCGATGCCGCCCAAAAACATAACATCAACCTAAATAGCGATGACGAGTTCGGAATTTATTAAAACATACGCCAATCACCCCGTTTACAAAGCGCCGGTGGGTACACAATTGCATGCCAAAAGCTGGCAAACCGAAGCACCCTTGCGTATGCTGTTAAACAACCTGGATGGGCAGGTTGCCGAAAACCCCGACGAGCTGGTGGTATACGGTGGCATAGGCCAGGCCGCCCGCAACCCCGAGTCGCTGCGAAAAATTATTGAAATTTTGCTGGAACTGGACGAGGACCATTCCTTGCTGGTACAATCGGGTAAGCCGGTGGGTATTATTCGCAGCCACGCACAGGCGCCAAGGGTTTTAATAGCCAACAGCAACCTGGTACCGGCATGGGCCACCTGGGAGCATTTTAATAAGCTACGCGCTGATGGCCTGATGATGTACGGCCAGATGACCGCCGGCAGCTGGATCTATATTGGTACGCAAGGTATTTTACAAGGCACTTACGAAACCTTTGTAGAAGCGGGCCGGCAACATTTTAACAACGATTTAACGGGTAAGCTGATAGTAAGCGCCGGCATTGGGGGCATGGGTGGCGCCCAACCGCTGGCCGCTACTATGGCAGGTGCCGTATTTTTAGGTGCCGATGCTGATGTAACCCGCATACAAAAGCGGATAGACAGTAAGTATATAGACAGGCTTACCCACTCTTACGAGGAGGCTATTAGCTGGGTGCAAAATGCGATGGCGAAAGGCGAGGCACTATCTGTTGGCCTGGTGAGCGATGCTGGTGATATGCTGGAACGTTTGATAGCCGACGGCATTGTGCCTCATATGGTAACCGACCAAACATCGGCACACGATCCGCTGAATGGTTACATCCCTAACGGCTTGAGCCTGCAACAAGCGGCAGATTTGCGCAAGGCAGATGCTGTAGAATATAAACGATTATCGCTAAAAAGCATGGCGCGCCATGTAGGTTTTATGCTGCAGCTGCAAAAACTGGGTTCGGTTACTTTTGATTATGGCAACAACCTGCGCGAGTTTGCCAAGCAAGGCGGCGAGCAAAATGCCTACGATTTTCCGGGGTTTACACCGGCCTTTATACGCCCGCTGTTTTGCGAGGGCAAGGGGCCGTTCCGTTGGGTGGCCTTATCCGGCGATCCGGAAGATATTTATACTACAGACAGGGCGCTAATGGAAGCCTTTCCCGAAAATAAACCGCTGATAAACTGGTTAGAGAAGGCACAAAAACAGATCGCCTTCCAAGGGTTACCGGCCCGTATTTGCTGGCTGGGCATGGGCGACCGCGAAAAGGCAGGTTTGATATTTAACAACCTGGTAGCAACAGGCAAGGTAAAAGGCCCAATAGTGATCGGTCGTGACCATTTAGATTGCGGCTCGGTAGCATCGCCAAACCGGGAGACGGAATCAATGAAGGATGGCTCGGATGCGGTATCGGATTGGCCATTGCTTAACCTGATGGTCAATACATCGGGCGGGGCAACATGGGTATCGTTCCATCATGGTGGCGGGGTAGGCATGGGCTACTCGCAGCATGCGGGTATGGTGGTAGTAGCCGATGGTACCGAACGCGCGGCCACCTGCCTTAAACGGGTTTTGCATAACGACCCTGCAATGGGTATCTTCCGCCATACCGATGCCGGTTACGACAAAGCGGCCGAGTGGGGCGAAAGATTTGGATTAAGGGTGTGGTAGTTGGATGGTAAGTAGAGCATGGTTGATTGGTGAGTGGTCGGATGCGACACATAATAAAAACCGTCATTGCGAGGAACGAAGCAATCTCCCGTGAAAGCAATTATATACATGTCATTTCGAACGATAGTGAGAAATCTTGTTCAAATGATAGGTGTCGAACCTGGTACGATGAACAAGATTTCTCCTCGTACCTCGTTCGAAATGACATGGTTTATTAAATAAAATGAAAAAACTAATTGGTCCGTTTACACAAATTTTGCCGTTATCAGGCTTGCCTTTAAAAGGTGCCCTGAGGGATGAGCAGTTGCGCATCATACCCAACGGCGGTGTGCTGGTAGCGGACGGACTGATTATGGCTGTTGACGATTTTGATACGCTGCGAAAGGATAATCCATCAAGCCCAATAGAAGAAATTACCGGCGAAAAAATACTGCTGCCGGGCTTTATAGATTGCCATACCCATATTTGCTATGCAGGGACAAGGGCCAAAGACTATGCAATGCGCATAGCGGGTAAAACTTACCTGGAGATAGCCCAATCAGGCGGTGGGATATGGGATACCGTTACCCAAACCCGTTTAGCTGATGAAGCAACGCTTGTTAAATCATTAGTGAACAGGGCCAATCGCCATCTATCCGAAGGCGTAACCACCATAGAAGTAAAAAGCGGCTATGGTTTAAGTTTGGAGGAGGAGTTAAAACAGTTAAGGGCTATAAAAGCGGCATCACATCAAACGAAAGCCAATTTAATACCCACCTGCCTTGCCGCCCACATGGTCCAAAGAGATTTTGCAGGCTCGCAGGCGGAGTATTTGCAGTATGTGGCAGATAATCTGTTGCCTGTTATCAAACAGGAACAGCTGACTAATAGGGTGGATATTTTCATTGAAAAAAGCGCCTTTGATACAAAAAATGCACTCGCCTATCTTAAAAAAGCTAAAGAAATGGGCTTTTATATCACCGTTCACGCCGATCAGTTTACAGCGGGCGGCAGTGCAGTAGCGGTTGAAGCAGGTGCGTTATCTGCTGACCATTTAGAAGCTTCCGGAGAAGCTGAAATAAAGCTACTGGCAGCTTCTGCTACGGTAGCCGTTGCATTGCCCGGCGCATCGTTAGGTTTGGGTATGCCCTATACACCGGCCCGTAAATTATTAGATGCCGGTGCCTGCCTGGCCATTGCCAGCGACTGGAACCCCGGTTCGGCACCTATGGGCGATCTGCTGATGCAGGCAGCGGTGATGAGCGCGGGTGAAAAATTAACTACAGCCGAAGTATTTGCAGGATTAACCTACCGTGCGGCGGCAGCTTTAAAATTAAACAAGCGTGGTATATTAGCATCCGGAATGTACGCTGATATGCAGGCTTACCCCGTAAACGATTATCGCGACATATTATATTACCAGGGTAAATTAAAACCGGACGAGGTATGGATTGGCGGTAGCAAATAAGAGGGGGGCTATGCGATTCCTTCCCTGGGGAAGGAGGAGGAAGGGGTTATTTAACATGCGATGTGTCGCCGCGACAACCCCTCCCTGCCATCGCTCCGCCCAACACACCCCTCCCGTGGGGAGGGAATAATTTAATGAACAATGAACAATTGAACCAATGAACCAACTAATTGAATGTGTACCCAATTTTAGCGAAGGTGTGAACCTATCCATCATCAAACAAATAACAGATGAAGTGGAATCGGTTGAGGGTGTTCGCCTGCTGAATATAGACCCGGGCAAGGCCACAAACCGCACCGTGGTAACCTTTGTTGGCGAACCTGAGCAGGTGATACAGGCAGCGTTTTTAGCCATCAAAAAAGCGGGTGAACTGATAGATATGAGCAAACACAAAGGCGAGCATCCCCGTATGGGTGCAACCGATGTTTGTCCGCTGATACCGATAGCCAACATCACTATGGCCGAAACTGCCGAATACGCTAAAAAGCTGGCTAACCGTGTGGGAGAAGAATTGGCTATCCCCGCATATTTATATGAACATGCGCAGGCCGATAAAAAGCGCAACAACCTGTCGGTTATTCGCTCGGGCGAGTACGAGGGCTTCTTCAAAAAAATAAAATTACCGGAATGGAAACCTGATTTTGGCCCTGCTGAAATGGATGCCAAACGCGGCGCTACGGTTATTGGCGCAAGGGATTTTCTGATCGCTTATAATGTAAACCTAAATACCACATCAACCCGCAGGGCAAATGCGATAGCCTTTGATGTGCGCGAGGCAGGTCGTGTAATGCGAGAAGGTGACCCGGTTACAGGCAAGGTGATTACTGATGAAAACGGCAAACCTGTATCTATACCTGGCTCGTTAAAAAGTGTAAAAGCTATTGGTTGGTATATAGAGGAATATGGCGTAGCACAAATATCCATGAACCTTACCAATATTGAGGTAACACCTATACATATAGCTTTTGACGAGGTTTGCAAAAAGGCCAATGAGCGCGGCATACGCGTAACCGGCAGCGAACTAGTGGGCCTGATACCGCTAAAGGCGATGCTGGATGCCGGCAAATACTTTTTGCGTAAGCAGCAGCGCTCGGTAGGGGTAAGCGAAGCAGAGCTGATCAAAATAGCTATTAATTCGATGGGTTTAGATGAGTTGGGGCCTTTTAACCCCGACGAACGTATAATTGAATACTTGCTTCGCGATACCGCATCAGGCAAGTTAGCAGGCATGACGCTTACCGCCTTTGCCGACGAAACCGCGAGCGAAAGTCCTGCACCGGGCGGCGGCTCTATATCTGCCTATTTAGGCGTGCTTGGCGCATCTTTGGCAACAATGGTAGCTAACCTGTCCTCGCATAAAAAAGGTTGGGATAGCCGCTGGGAAGAGTTTAGCGACTGGGCAGAGCAGGGGCAGGCCTACAAGGATGAATTACTGCGATTAGTTGATTTAGATACTGCCGCTTTTAATAAAATTATGGAGGCATTCAGCCTTTCTAAAAGTACTGACGCCGAAAAAGCCGCCCGCGATAAAGCCATACAGGATGCTACTAAATATGCAATTGAGGTGCCATTTAAAGTAATGGAAACCGCTTATAACAGCTTAGCGCTGATAAAGGCAATGGTAAATACCGGCAACCCCAATTCGGTTACAGATGCCGGTGTGGCGGCTTTATGCGTACGCTCCGCAGTGATAGGCGCTTTTATGAATGTGAAGATAAACGCGCAGGGCTATAAGGATAAAACCTATACCGCCGATATTATTGCCCGTGGCAACGACATTGAAGCCAAAACAATAGTAGCGGAAAAAGAGATAATTGAGTTGGTTAATAGTAAGATAGTTTAAGATTTAAATACAAAGAAGGCGCAAAGATCGCAGAGTTTTTCTCTGCGTATCTTTGCGCCTTCTCCGTACACTCCGCGGTTAAAATCTTCTTTACACCGCTATTGGTAACTCTTCAGGCGTGGCTATTAAAGGGTTTACGCTTTCGTCATCCTTCTCAACCCGCAGGTTATTTACAATATGCTGCTGGCGGGTCGGGGTGTTTTTACCCATAAAGTATTCCAACAGTGCCTTGATGTTGGCATCCTTCAAAAACACAGGGTCAAGCCTGATGTCCTTACCTATAAATAATCCAAACTCATCCGGAGATATTTCGCCCAAACCTTTAAAGCGGGTTATTTCAGGCTTAACACCTAATTTGGCT
The DNA here is from genome assembly GCA_005938025.2 of Inquilinus sp. KBS0705. Taxonomy (NCBI): domain Bacteria; kingdom Pseudomonadati; phylum Pseudomonadota; class Alphaproteobacteria; order Rhodospirillales; family Rhodospirillaceae; genus Inquilinus; species Inquilinus sp. KBS0705. The sequence continues at coordinate 59,260 of VCCI02000006.1, forward strand.
ATGGCATTGCGGCGCTCTTCGTCGCTATAGCAGTAAATGGTTTCTTTCTTATTCCGCACCCTGAATAGTGGTGTTTGCAGGATAGACACGTGCCCGGCCTTCACCAGGTCAGGGAAAAACTGCAGGAAAAAGGTCATCAGCAACAGGCGGATGTGCATACCATCCACATCGGCATCGGTAGCTATTACAATATTGTTATAGCGCAGGCCATCAATACCATCCTCAATATTCAAGGCGTGTTGCAGCAGGTTAAACTCCTCGTTCTCGTACACTACTTTTTTGGTAAGGCCAAAGCAGTTAAGCGGCTTACCCTTTAAACTGAATACCGCCTGGGTCATCACATCGCGCGATTTGGTGATGGATCCGCTGGCCGAGTCGCCCTCAGTAATAAACAGTGTGGTTTCCTGCTTACGTTCGTGGTTATCATCAAAGTGCAGTTTGCAATCGCGTAGTTTACGGTTATGCAGCGATGCCTTTTTGGCGCGGTCGTTAGCCAGCTTTTTAATACCGGCAATATCTTTGCGCTCGCGCTCTGATTGTAAGATGCGTTTTAGTAAAGCATCGGCAGTAGCCGGGTTTTTGTGCAGGTAGTTATCCAGTTCCTTTTTAAGGAAATCGTTTATAAAGCCACGTACCGACGGCCCTTCGGGGCCAATGTTTTGCGAACCCAGCTTGGTTTTTGTTTGCGATTCGAAAACCGGCTCCTGCACCTTAATGGCAATAGCCGCCACAATAGAAGCACGGATATCCGACGCGTCAAATTCTTTTTTGTAAAACTCGCGTATGGTTTTAACCACCGCCTCGCGGAAGGCCGCCTGGTGCGTACCGCCTTGTGTGGTGTTTTGGCCGTTCACAAACGAGTAATATTCTTCGCCATATGATTGGCCGTGCGTCATGGCTATTTCAATATCCTCGCCTTTTAAGTGGATGATAGGGTAGCGCAGGTTTTCGGCATCGGCGTTGCGTACCAGCAGGTCGTAAAGGCCGCGTTCCGATAAATATTTTTGTCCGTTAAAGTTTAGGGTAAGCCCCGAGTTAAGGAACACATAGTTCCATATCATATTTTCAACAAACTCGGGTATAAAGCGGTAATGCCTAAAAATGGTATCGTCGGGCACAAAGTTGATGGCTGTACCGTTGCGTTGGGTGGTTTCTTTTTCGGCCTCGTCGCGTACCAGTTCTCCTTTGGCAAATTCGGCCAGTTTGGTGCGCCCGTCGCGGTACGATTGTACGGTGAATGAGTTAGATAGCGCGTTAACCGCCTTGGTACCCACACCATTTAACCCTACCGATTTTTGGAAGGCCTTGCTATCATATTTACCACCGGTATTTATTTTTGATACGCAATCTATCACCTTACCCAAAGGTATGCCGCGTCCATAATCGCGTACAGATACCTTGTGGTCGCTCATGCTCACCTCAATGGTTTTGCCCGATCCCATTACAAACTCATCTATCGAGTTGTCAATAATCTCTTTAAGCAGTACGTATACGCCATCGTCAAAAGCCGAGCCATCGCCCAGCTTGCCAATGTACATACCCGGCCTTAAACGTATATGTTCTTTCCAGTCTAACGACCGGATACTGTCGTCATCGTAATTTGTAGTTTCTGCCATGTGTAATAAAAATAGATGCGGAGATCGCCTTTATGCAAAAATAGAATTCAGCCACTTAAATCGGTATTTAAATGTGCTAACTTATTAACATTATAAGCCTATGGTTTAAACTTTATGCAGTTGCTGGCCTTATCAATGTTTTTAAAAAACTCCGGGCCTTTCTCGTTCGACAGGCAAACGGCCATAATGGTGCCGGTATGAAATTTTTGCAGCGTAATTAACAGTGCATACTTATAGTGCTTTGTAACGGCGTTATCTTCCAGGTTTAAAAGGTAGCTTTTACCAACATCGGCATTATATTTTGCCAAAACGCTTGGGGGTATGGTGCGGGTAAAAAAATCAGTTTCGCCGGTAAATGCCGCTGCCTGCGCGGTGCCCATACCCAGGTATAACGAGTCGGGGTTGGCCTGCCTGGCGTTTTTGTTATTTAATGTTTGCTGATAGCTGGCCCAGTTTTCTTTTTGCGAGCGCACCTGGAACCATATTTCAAACTCTTTACCCGGCAGCGCTATAGCATAATCAAAAGAGAGATCCTCATTATTTGGTGCCTTTATCTCTTTAAAGCTTGCCGGAAAAATAAAGGTAGCATTTGCCTGCGATGCCAACAGCCAAAAAGCTTGAAGCTGCGGACTAACGCCTGCAATATTTTTAACGGGTTTTGGTGCTGGTTTTTTGCGGTCCTGTGCAAATAATGCAGGAACAATACAAAACAAGCATATACCCGTAAGTAATAATTGTTTAATTTGCTTCAAAATAGTTTAAAAAAATTAGTAGGGCAACTCAAAAATAGTCAATATTTCTAAATAAGATGATTTTGCCGGTATTTAAAATTAAAAATTAACACACAGATAATATGAGTATAACCCCCCGCCTAAACCGCTTCGATCTTACTATGATAGTGATAAGCCTGGTAATAGGCATGGGGATATTTGGCTCGCCCAGCGATGTAGCTGTAAAGGCCGGCAGCACCTGGATATTTTTTGGCGCCTGGATATTTGGAGGCCTTGTAAGCCTTTGCGGCGCGCTTACCTTTGCTGAGATTGGCGCGCGCTACCCACATACCGGGGGTTTTTATAAAGTGTTTTCGTACTGTTACCACCCCGCATTTGCCTTTATGATAAACTGGGTGCTGGTTATAAGCAACGCGGCCTCTGTAGCAGCCGTTGCGCTATTAGGGTCCGAGTATATTAACCCTATATTATTGCCGCAGAGTTTTCAAAACAGTACCGGTACCAAAATTACTACCATAGCTACGGTGCTGGTTTTATATGTCATTAATTTTTTAGGCATTAAATTAAGTGCCAGGGCGCAAAATATATTAACCATTTTTAAAGTAACCATGATATTGGTGCTATGCATCGCTATTTTTATGAGCGACAGGCCAACAGCGGCATCGGCTATTGTAGCTGTGCCGCATAGCGGTAATGTAATAACCGCGTTTGGCCTTAGCCTGGTGGCTGTATTTTTTACCTATGGCGGTTACCAGCAAACCATCAACTTTGGCGGCGATATCATTAACCCTAAAAGCAACATCCCTAAAGCTATATTTTTTGGGATAGGTACTGTAATTACACTTTACCTGGCTATTAATTATGCTTATGTAGCGGTATTAGGCATCGGCGGGTTGCAGCATACGCATACGCTGGCGGCATCATTGGCGGGGGTAATATTTGGGCCAATTGGTTCTAAAATAACATCAATATTAATGTTTGTATCGGTACTGGCTTACGTTAACGTAAATATACTGGCTAACCCCAGGGTATATTATGCTATGGCCGAGGATGGCATTTTGCCGCCGATATTTAAAAAGGTGAACGAGAAAACACAGGTGCAAGAATTTGGCATGACGTTTTTTGTAGCGGCTGCTTTGGTCATCCTGTTTTTTGTGGGCACTTTTAGCGAGATGCTGAAGTACGTAATGTTTTTTGATACCATTGGCCTTTCGCTGGCGGCCCTGGCTATTTTTATCCTCCGCAAAAAAACAAAGGATATGGATATCAGCAGCATTTACACCATAAAGCTGTTCCCGCTTATACCGGCCCTCTTCATCCTGTCGTATTGGTTTGTTACCATAAACATATTCATCACTTTTAAAGAGAACCCCTATGCTGCTTTGCTTTGCCTGGCCGCTTATTTATTAGGTTTAGGCATTTACTATTTAGGGGCAAGTAAAAAACGACCAAAACTTTCGCAAGAATAACTATGGATATATCCTACATACTTAACGAGCTTGGCGAAGACCGCGAAAGCTACTTTAACGCTGTATCGCCGCCTATTATACAAAGCAGCAATTTTACCTTTAATAGCGTGGCCCATTTTAGGGAGGCCCTGGCCGATGAGTATGACGCCATGCTTTACTCGCGCGGGCAAAACCCAACGCTTAATATATTGCGAAAAAAGCTGGCCGCGTTGGATGGCGCCGAAGATGCACTGGTATTTAGCAGCGGTATAGCCGCTATTACCGTACCTATACTTGCTTTGCTTAAACAAGGCGATCATGTGGTATCGGTAGAGAACCCTTACAGCTGGACAATAAAGCTTTTTAATAACTTTTTGCCCAAATTTGGCATAACCACCACCTTTGTTGATGGCACCAACACAGCGGCAATTGAAGCCGCCATACAACCAAATACCAAACTAATATACCTGGAAAGCCCCAACACCTTTAGCTACGACCTGCAGGATTTTACCGCCATAGCAGCTATTGCCAAACAACGCGGCATTTTAACCATGACGGATAATAGCTACTGCACCCCGCTTTACCAGCAGCCCATAAAAATGGGGATAGACCTGGTAGCGCAATCGGCAACCAAGTACATAGGCGGCCACTCGGATGTGGTTGCGGGGGTGGTAACAGGTAGCAAGGCTTTAATAGAGCAGATATTTAACCACGAGTTTTTAAACATAGGTGCTTCGTTATCGCCCCACTCGGCATGGCTATTGATACGGGGCCTGCGCACTTTGCCTTTGCGCCTGCAACGCAGTTTTGAAACCACGCGCACAGTAATTGCATGGTTAAAGCAACACCCGCGTATTGATAAAGTGATATGGCCCTTTGAAGTAGATTTTAAACAATACAGCCTGGCCCGCCAGCAAATGCAGGGCTGCGGCGGCTTGTTTAGCTTTACATTAAAAGATTCGTCGTTAGATAAGATCGAGACTTTTTGCGATAGATTAAAACATATCTTAATGGCGGTATCATGGGGCGGGCACGAAAGTTTGATCATCCCCTCGATAGCAGGTATCAGCAAAAACGATTACGATGCAGCCAACCCGCGCCACCAACTCATACGCATGTATGTTGGGCTGGAAGAGGCTGAATACCTGATAAATGATCTGAAAAGAGCGCTAAAACAATCTTTTTAAATTTTTTTAAAAAGTATTTTGATTATATAGATTATCTTTATTAAGTTTGCATTGATGATGAAATTAAAGTCATTAAATAAAAGCATAATTGGTATCCTTGGTAAGGGATATAAATTTTATAGTTAATTGGTTGGTAAAATCCTCGCTTCGGTGGGGATTTTTTTTGCCCCGTTTTTAACTGCTTGCTAAACGATATAAAAACAACCTGAATAGATACTCAAATGGCCAGATTAAACCTTTTAGAAGAAACCCGGTACGAGAAGCTGCCGGTAAGTGTATACAAAGATCAAAGCAGCGCATCGTTAGCTGTAGCGGCACGCATAGCCAAGCTGATACGCCAAAAACAAGCCGCCGGCCAACCTACCGTATTAGGTCTGGCAACAGGGGTAACACCTATAAAAGTATACGCCGAATTGATTCGCCTGCATAAAGAAGAAGGGCTGTCATTTAAAAACGTGATCACCTTTAACCTGGATGAATATTACCCCATGAAACCCGACGCGGTGCAAAGCTACGTTACCTTCATGAACGAGAACTTGTTTGACCATGTGGATATTGATAAAAGCAATGTGCATATCCCCGATGGCACCCTGGAACAGGACGCGGTAGCTACCTTTTGCCTGAACTACGAGAAGCAGATAGAAGAGTTAGGCGGCCTTGACCTACAGTTGTTAGGTATAGGCCGTACCGGCCACATTGGCTTTAATGAGCCGGGGTCGGCACCCAACTCGGGTACCAGGCTGGTTACTTTAGATGACCTTACCCGCCGTGATGCCTCGCGTGATTTTGGTGGTAAAGAGAACGTACCTACCAAAGCCATTACCATGGGCGTTGGTACCATATTTAAAGCGCGCGAGATTTTATTAATGGCATGGAGCGCCAAAAAAGCACCTATCATCCGCAAAGCTGTAGAAGGCGAGATATCGAGCGAAGTGCCCGCCACCTACCTGCAACTAAGCGACCACGTAGAATTTGTGTTAGATGAAGGCGCCGCATCTTCATTAACACGTTTTGATACACCATGGTTAGTTAAGGATTGCGTTTGGGATAACTCATTAAAAAAGAAAGCGGTTATTTGGTTATCTACCACCGTAGGCAAACCCATTTTAAAACTTACCGAAGAGGATTACAATAGCAACGGTATGGCCCAACTGGCCGTTGAACAAGGCCCGGTTTACGAGATCAACATCGATATATTTAACCAGGTACAACATACCATTACCGGCTGGCCGGGTGGTAAGCCGGGTGCTGATGATAGCCAAAGACCAGAAAGGGCCGAGCCGGCCAAAAAGCGATCTATCGTGTTTTCTCCGCATCCTGATGATGACGTAATATCCATGGGCGGCACATTCATCCGTTTAGTAGACCAAGGGCATGATGTGCATGTGGCCTACCAAACATCGGGCAACACCGCCGTATGGGACGATGACGTGCTGAGGTTTGTTGAGTTTGCCATCGACTTTAAAGAAAGCGTGGGCGAGGATGCCGGTAAGCTGCGTGGCATTTACAAAGACATGCGCGCGTTTATGGCCCAAAAGAAACCCAACCAGATAGATACACAAGAGATACGCAATGTAAAAGGCTTCATCCGCAAAACTGAGGCCATATCGGGCGCTCGTTATGCGGGGTTACCGGATAGCAATATCCATTTTCAGGCCCTTCCGTTTTACGAGACTGGCAAAACCCAAAAGAATTCGGTTGGCGAAGAAGATGTAAAACTAACCATGGAGCTATTGCAGAGTATAAAACCTCACCAGGTATTTGCAGCCGGCGACTTTGCCGACCCTAACGGTACCCACCTGGTATGCTTTAACATTATTATAGCGGCGCTAACCCGCCTAAGGGAAACCGAAGATTGGGTAAAGGATTGCTGGCTGTGGCTATACCGTGGCGCATGGCATGAGTTTGCCACCCACGAGATAGAGATGGCCGTACCACTTTCGCCTGCCGAAGTGCTACGCAAGCGTAATGCTATATTTAAACATCAGTCGCAAAAAGATACGCCGGTTTTCCCGGGTGATGACATGCGCGAGTTTTGGGTACGTGCCGAAGACCGCAACCGCGAGACCGCTCAAAACTACGACAAGCTGGGTATGGCCGAATACGCCGCCATGGAAGCCTTTGTTAGGTATCATTATTAATACAGTTTTTTAAGTTTATAAAAATACATCTACCTTGTATTCCCGGTACGCTAAGCAGCCTGCCGGGAATTTTTGTTTTATCTATATAACAGTTATGAAAAAGCTTCTGATATTTTTTGTTTTAGCAATAGCAGGCATTACCGCAAAAGCACAGCAAGGTTTTCCGTTTGATAATGAGATAAGGGATTTTAAGCACCAGGATAGTATCAGTTTCCCGCCGAAGGATGCCATACTATTTATAGGCAGTTCATCCATACGTAAATGGACGGATCTGGAACAGCGTTTTAGCGGCGTGCCCATTATACGCCGTGGAGTTGGCGGCTGCACGCTGGAACAATTGGTTGATTTTTATACACCTTACATTCTGTTCCCTTACCACCCGCGTAAAATATTTGTATATGCCGGCGATAACGACATCGCCGCAGGCAAAACAGGCACGTTTGTGGCCGAAGAGTTTGTAAAGCTATGGGATATGATACACAAACAGCTACCCAATGCAGACGTTTACTTTATGGCCGTAAAACCAAGCAATAGCCGGCTTAAATACATCCCCGAAGTAAACACAGCCAACAAACTGGTAGCGGCATTTTTAGCAAAAACAAAAAAAGGGCACTATGTAGACCTTGCCAGTGTGGTGCTGGATGCCAACACCCACCTGCCTGATAACACTTTGTTTGAAGGCGACCAGCTGCATTTAAACAGCAAAGGGTACGATAAATGGCAGGCGGTTTTACAACCCCTTGTAAAATAAGAAAAGCCCCGGTAAACCGGGGCCTCTCTGCACACTCAAACACTAAACTAATAAACCTACTTAAATACGCTGTACACGTTTGTTATCTTCCAGCCGTTACCGGTGTTAGCAACAGTTACATAATTACTGCGTGTAGAATTTTCAAATTTCATATCAACTTTTATTACGGCTAAGTCGGCGTTGCTTTCTACCACTTCGGTGCTGGTGGTACAGGCTTGCTCAACATTTTTTTCGGTTTTTAAAAAGTCCGTCATTTCTTTTTTGGTGAAGCTCATTATCTTTTTACCACGTAAAAAGCTAAACTTAGCCGACTGGTCAAGCACTTCGTTTAGGCCATCGCTTTTGCCACGTGTCATGGCATCCAGGTAAACATTAATGGCGTGTGTTTTGGTTAGTTTTTCGTTGTCGTTTTCGGTAGCTTTTGCAGCATTGCAAACTACAACAAGGGCAAGGCCAAGGATGATTGATTTTAAAGTTTTCATAATATTGGAATTAAAGGTTTTCGTAAATTTTATATCTATAAGATGCGCCCACATCGCCTTTCGTTACAGCCTAAAACGTTAAATAACACGATTTAACAAACATTTAACAATTGCATTACTCAATAGCATATATTTGAATGTATGGTAGATTTTAATACTATTATTTTACAGTTTGGCGAGTTTGGCGACAAAACTGGCTGGACCTATATTGAAATACCTGCCGATATTGCCCAACAAATACTGCCTGGTAATAAGCGGGCGTTTCGTGTTATGGGGTTTTTAGATAATTATGCCGTAAGCGGCATGTCGGCTTTGCCGCATGGGGGCGGCAATTTTATACTGGCATTGCGTAAAGAAGTTTGCAAAGCCATCCGCAAAAGCAAGGGCGCAATGCTGCGGGTACAGTTACAACATGATAAAGACTTTAAGATAGAAATGCCCGCCGATTTGCAGGAATGCTTTGATTTTGAACAACCTGAAGCGTATGAATATTTTAGCGGCTTATCAAAATCGCACCAGGGGTATTTTATAAAATGGATAAACGACGCTAAAACCGAACAAACCAGGGCTAACCGCATAGTAAACACCATTAACGCCGCAGCACGCCGCATGGATTACGGTATGATGCTAAGGGAACAAAAAAGACTGAGGGAAGGATAGGAGGTTATTAAGGTAACCGCAGGGCCTCTCTGCGAGAAATCCTGCGGAAAACTAAAAGCCAAATTATTTTGCCTTTACAACAACACTTGCCGATGTTAAGCCATCAGCGGTGGCTACTACTTTAATATCGCCGGGTGTTTCCCTGCCTTTTATAATTGCCAGCGCTAAGCCGTGGAAAGCCTTCATATTATCGGCCCTAAAGCTATCGTGGCTAACCGGGTCGCCGTTATCTACCGATACCAATGCGCCGCCGCTTACAGTAAATTTAACACGATTATCGCCGTTGGGTACTACATTGCCATCTTTATCCAATATAGTAACCGTAAGGAAGGATAGGTCCTTGCCATCGGCTTTAATGTTGCTGCGGTCGGCGGTTAGCTGTATTTTGGCTGCCGGGCCTGCGGTGTGTATCTCTTTAGTTAAAACCACCTTTCCGTTTTTACGAGATACCGCCTTAATGGTGCCCGGTTCAAATTTCAGTCGCCACATTACATGGAGGTCGTCGCCGGTTTTCTTTTTTATTCCCATCGATTTACCGTTCAGGTACAATTCAACCTCATCGGCATTGTTATAGTAGGCCCAAAGGTCAACCGTTTGGCCCGGCTCCCAGTTCCAATGCGGAAAAATGTGCAGCACCGTTTTGTTGGTCCATTCGCTTTGGTACATGTAGTAAATATCCTTAGGGAAACCGGCCAGATCAATAATACCAAAGTACGAACTGCGCGATGGCCAACTGTAGGGCGTAGGCTCGCCCAGGTAATCAAAGCCCGTCCACACAAACATGCCGGATAGGAAATCGTATTTCTTCATCACTTTCCAGGTAGCTTCGTGGGTTGACCCCCATGGTGGTCGCACGTTGTCATAAGCCGACACATTGTTACCTTCGCGCACCAATGGTTTATCCCAGGTTGGGGGCCATATGCGTATACTGTCCGACGGCATTTCATAAAAACCCCTGGTTTCCAGCCCCGAAGTAGTTTCGGTAGCGATAAATTTTTTGCCGGGGAAACGTTCGTGGAATTTAGCGTATTCGCCCTCGTGGTAGTTATAGCCTATCAGATCAAGCGCGCCCGAGGCGATGATGTTGCTGCCTTTGCTGGGGTCGTTATTAGCTGATGTAATGGGGCGGGTAGCATCAAGGCTGCGCACAATACCGGCTAACTCGCGGGCTATAACGCGGCCTACGGTATCGGTGCGGCTGTATTGCTCGCCAATTTCGTTACCAATGCTCCATATAAATACCGATGGGTGGTTGCGGTCGCGCAGTAGCTGGTCTTGCAGGTCGCGTTTATGCCACTCATCCCAAAACAGGTGATAGTCGTACTTGTTTTTTTGCATCTTCCACATATCAAAAGCCTCATCCATTACAATAAAGCCCATTTTATCGCAAAGGTCAAGTAACTCGGGTGCAGGCGGATTATGCGATGTACGAATGCCATTGCAACCCATCGCCTTTAATATCTCCAGCTGGCGTTGCAAAGCACGGGTGTTAATAGCCGAACCCAAACTGCCCAGGTCGTGGTGGTCGCATACACCTAATATCTTCATAGGCTTACCATTCAGGCTAAAGCCTTTGTATGGGTCGAAATTGAAATACCGGATGCCTATTGGGGTGGTGTAGGTATCAACCACTGTTTTACCTATCAGCACTTGTGTAATCACCTTGTAAAGCGTTGGCTTATCTACCGACCATAACTCGGGGTTTTTCACCGTAAACTTATTGTGCATGGTAGCGAGTGTATCCGCAACATCAGCCGCCGACGGCGACGAACCGCCGAAAGCCGCTACCTTACCAGCTGCATCATATATAATGTAGCGTACATCGTAACGCGTGTGTGCAGGGTTTTTTACCCTTACATCTACAGCCACTGTAGCCGATGCATTGCTTACGGCAGGTGTGGTTACATAGGTTCCCCAATGGTCTATTGCTACTTTATTGGTAGTAACCAGCCATACATTGCGAAATATACCCGAACCCGAGTACCAGCGCGAATTAGGCTGCTCGGCGTTGTTTACCTTAACAGCAATTACGTTTTGTCCGCCAAAGTTAAGGTAGGGCGTCATATCGTACCTGAACGATATATAGCCATTTGGTCTAAAGCCCAAATGGTGGCCATTTATCCAAACATCGCTGTGTTGGTATACGCCGTCAAAATCAATATATACCTGTTTGTTTTTCGAAGCCGCGGGTACTGTAAATGTTTTGCGGTACCAGCCTATGCCACCGGGTAAAGCACCGCCTTCGGGTGTGGCGGGGTTATCTTTACTAAAGGTGCCTTCAATACTCCAATCGTGCGGCAGGTTTAGCTTGCGCCAGTCGTTATCGGGCGTGGCAGGGTTTTCGGCACCGTTTACATCGCCTAAATGGAACTGCCAGCCTTTGTCAAAATCGGCCACTGTGCGGGTTTGCTGGGCGTAACAGTTAATGGTAAGGCATAGCATTAAAAGCAGCCTGCCTGCGTTTTTAAGAGTAAATAAAGATGACATAGGTATAATTGATTTATTAAATGTTAAATATACAATTATGAGTAATAAATAGAAATGAAGTTTTTAATCAAAAGCCGCCAAATGTTTGATTATATAACAAAAACTTACTTCAAACAACGTG
>VCCI02000007.1 GCA_005938025.2 Inquilinus sp. KBS0705
CTTTGAGTTTGGATGCGTTGGTCTATTCGACTTAATACTAAAGCAATTTTTTGTTGCTCAGGCTTTAATTTGGGGATTTTCACCTCAACTTTCTCTAAATTTTGAACAGACAAACCTGGTTGGGCTGCGCCAGTTGCATATTGATTTAAATTGAGATGTTTTAACAGGTAATGCAACGTTAAAGTATTGATATTGTCTTTCGGCGTAACTACTACCGCATGCTCAGTAGCATGAAAATTGCCGTCAACAAGTGTAACGTTTCCACAAAGTGCGCCTTGACGTCCAATCAAGGAATATAGTCCCTTTTGATTATTCGATTTTGTATATCCGCGTAAACCATTACCCCCATAGCAAGGAAATAATCCATCTTGCAACTCATTATGTATTTCGGAGGCGCTAACAAACTTACCAGCCTGCATTTTACATATTCCGCCTAATGAATTATCTTCCCACTCCCCCTCAAACCCCGGGAATCTCAAATTTGGAACCTAAGTGCCTGAATTTCTCTTTTGTGTAACTTTTGAGATTTTTATAATCATTTAACCAAAATCTCATGAACGAACAAAAAACGATTGCACAATTAATTAGTCTATGGAAAACCGACAAAAAACAGTACGTAAAAAAATCAAGTTTTTCGGCGTATGTCCTCTTAATAGAAAATCATTTATTGCCTGCATTCGGCGATAAAAAAATAATTGAGGAAGCCGAAGTTCAAACTTTTGTATTCCAAAAATTGGAGCAGGGATTAAGTCAGAAGACGATCAAGGATATTTTAATTGTCCTGAAAATGGTGCTGAAATTCGGTGCAAAGAACAAATACTTCGAGCATATCCCATTTGATATTCAATTCCCTACAGAGCGCGAAAAACATAACATCGAGGTATTGAGTAGAACTAATCAGAAAAAAGTGATGAGTTATATAGAAACACACTTTACATTTCGCAACGTGGGCGTATACATTTGTTTAAGTGCAGGCATCAGAATTGGTGAAGTTTGCGCCCTTACCTGGGAAGACATTGATACAGATAATGGCGTTATTAATATCAGAAAAACCATACAGCGCATTTATCTGATAGAGGATGGTGATCGTAAAACGGAAATAATTCTAGATACCCCTAAAACTAAAAATTCAATTAGATCTATTCCAATGAGCCGAGATCTATTAAGGATGCTAAAACCCTTAAAAAAGATAGTAAACAATTCATTTTTTGTATTGACCAACGACGCGAAGCCTACCGAACCTCGGACGTATAGAAGTTATTATAAAAATTTAATGAAAGAACTGAATATGCCCGACCTGAAATTTCATGGCTTGCGACATAGTTTTGCTACCAGGTGTATCGAAGGCAAGTGCGATTATAAGACAGTCAGTGTGCTGTTAGGACATTCAAACATTACCACTACACTAAATTTATATGTACATCCTAATTTAGAGCAAAAGAAAAAATGTATAGATCAAATGTTTAAGGCGTTAGGGTAAAAATTGACGGATTTGTAATTGGCTGTATTTGCTATCTTTAAAGGCTTTATCATAAATATGCCAAAACAATCCGAACAAATATTAGAAGAACAATTGATAACCAACTTGAAAAAGTTAGGTTATCAATATGTTTTGTTATCCAATGAGTTAGCGTTGGTTCAAAACCTTAAATCTCAATTAGAAAAGCACAATAATATCAGTTTTTCAATGGCTGAGTTTGATAAGGCACTCAACATTCTTAGTAAAGGCTCTGTTTTTGAAAAGGGCAAAACGCTGCGTCAAAAACAACACATTGTTCGAGATAATGGCGATAATCTATATTTTGAATTTTTGAACACCGAACATTGGTGCCAAAACCAATACCAGGTAACTAACCAGGTTACTCAGGAAGGCAAATATGTAAACAGGTACGATGTTACTTTACTAATAAATGGTTTGCCTTTAATTCAAATAGAGTTGAAGCGCAGGGGTTTAGAAATGAAAGAAGCTTTTAATCAGCTTAATCGTTATCAAAGGCATTCATTTAATGCTAATTACGCCTTATATCAATACGTACAGGTATTTGTAATTAGCAACGGCGTAAATACCAAATACTTCGCCAATAACCGTTATCAGGACTTTAAACAAACTTTTTATTGGACGGATACAACAAACAAGCGCCTTACTAATCTTTTAACCGACTTTACCGATGCGTTTTTAGAGCCTTGTCATGTCAGTAAAATGATTTGCAAATACATAGTGCTTAACGAAGCTAATAAAATACCAATGATATTGCGTCCTTACCAGTACTATGCAGTAGAAGCTTTAATTGAACGGGTAAAGAGCAGTAATAAAAACGGATATATTTGGCATACTACAGGCTCCGGGAAAACTTTAACTTCATTTAAAGCTAGCCAAATATTGATGAACCTTCCACAAGTTCATAAAGTGGTTTTTGTCGTTGATAGGAAAGATTTGGATTATCAAACCGCTAAAGAGTTTAATAGCTTTCAAGAGGGCAGCATAGACGGTGCCGATAATACCAACAACCTGGTTAAGCAATTTACTGACAGTTATGCAGATAAAAAGGGCGAACATAAAAGCTCAAAATTGATCATAACTACTATTCAAAAATTAAACACTGCTATCAGTAAATTACGGTACGAAAGTAAAATGACCGACTTAAAAGATAAACGCATTGTGTTTATCTTTGATGAATGCCACCGAAGTCAGTTTGGTGAAACGCACCAACGTATCAGGTCTTACTTTAATAATAGCCAATTATTCGGCTTTACGGGTACGCCTATTTTTGCCGATAATGCTAATAAAAATGAATTAGGCAAACGTACCACGAAAGATCTGTTTGAAGATTGCCTACATAAATATGTAATCACAGATGCTATTCGTGATGAAAATGTATTAAAGTTCTCAATAGAATATGTAGGCAGATACAAACACAAAGATGGCCGCGAAACTGCGATAGATATTGAAGTTGAAGATATTGATACTCGGGAGTTGATGGAAGACACAAGCCGATTAACAAAAATCACCGATTATATTATCGCACACCATGATCGGAAAACACAAAGTAAACGTTTTACGGCGATGTTCTGTGTTGATAGTGTAAAGACCCTGATCAAATACTATGAAATTTTCAAACGCAGAAAAGATGAGAGAGCCCATCAATTAAAAATAGCGACTATTTTTAGTTATGCCAATAACGAAGATGATGCCGAGGCTAACGGTTTTATCCCTGAAGAGGTTTCGGTACTCCAGGAACCGAAAGTTTTATACAATCTGCGGCCACACACCCGGGAAAAACTTGATGAGTTTATTAGCGATTATAATGCCTTGTTTGGTAGTGCCTATAGTACTAAAGACAGTGAAAGCTTTTACAATTATTATAACAACATTTCTGAACGTGTTAAGAAAGGGGAAATTGATGTTTTATTGGTTGTGAATATGTTTTTAACCGGTTTCGATAGTAAAACCTTAAATACGCTATACGTAGATAAAAACCTTAAATACCACGGTTTGATTCAGGCTTTTAGTCGCACTAACAGGATCTTGGATGAGCGAAAATCGCAAGGGAATATTGTAGCCTTTCGTAACCTTAAAAACAGGACAGATGAAGCTATAACTTTGTTTAGCAACAAGGATGCGATTGAGGTTATCATAATGAAGCCCTATGAAGACTATGCCAAAGAGTTTGAGGGAGCTTTTGAAAAATTGAAGGAAATTACGCCATCGCCAGGTGACGTAAATGATTTGCAAAGTGAAGATGACGAACTTGAATTTGTAAAGGCTTTCAGAAACCTAATGCGCATAAAAAACATACTAATTTCTTTTGCCGATTTTACATGGGACGATTTGCAAATGCCCGAGCAGGAGTTTGAAGATTTTAAAAGCAAGTATCTTGATTTACACGACAAGGTAAAAAAAGAGCATGAAAAGGAAAAGGTATCCATTTTAGAAGATGTCGATTTTGAACTGGAGCTTATCCATCGCGATGAGATCAATGTAAACTATATTATTCAGTTGTTAATTAAACTTAAATCGCAAAATAAAGGTGACATAGAAAAAACTAAGAGAGAGATTGCGAATTTATTGTCAACAGAAACCACCTTACGCAGTAAACGCGAATTGATAGAACGTTTTATAGAAGAAAATTTACCACTCATCACTGATACAGATGAAGTAACAACGGAATTTGACAAGTTTTGGGATAAAGAACAGAAGCTAGCATTTGAAAAGCTAATCAGTGAAGAAAAGCTTTCTAAGGAAAAAACAGAAAAATTGATTGAAGATTACCTTTTTGCAGAAAGAGAACCATTAAGAGATGATTTACTGGATTTAATAGAAGGGGAAAAGCCGAGTGTGCTATTTCGTAAGAAAAGAGGTGATAGCATATTAATACGCATCAAAGATTTTGTAGAGACGTTTATCAATGGGATGGTTGGATAGCAATTAAGTAATCTTATCAATTGTATAATCGAAGTCAACTCAATTTTACCAAAGATTCTTTAATTATAAGATCAGTCGCAAGCGGAATAGCCGGTCAATCTAAGCCAGAATATCCTTTTATAAAATAAATAATCCCATATTCACCACATCCGCAAAGATATCCCATCGCCCAAATAAAAAGTAAAGGCCATGCAGAGCGGGCTAGTGTGTTTTTCTTTTCAGCTGTAGCCCGGCCTTGACTATTTATCCGGCTCGCGCTATTGGTTGCTTAAGCGGTGAAAAAGGGATGGTGTGCGACTTAGCGTGCGGAGCGGATAATCAGAGTGAGCATCAACAAAATTCTTAGATTAAATTGCACTCAAACCCAATATTTCGTATCTTTATATAGTAAGATTTGTAATTAATTTGCATCAAGAAAATGGTTAGTAATTCGGTGCGTAGTTTATCGAAAACCATATAAAGTATTGTAAGTCAATAGGGTTTTAGTCGTGTTCGATTCCCCTACGGGCTACTACAACAAAGCCGCTTTACCTTTCGTAAAGCGGCTTTGTGCTTTTACAATATTTTGCACTTGTTGCTGTAAAATTTTTCATTTTTTTGCAGAGGGTTGCCTACCTAATATAAAAAATTAATTCCATATATCCTAACATCTATTTTGCAACCGGGAAATGAGTAGGGGATGTCTATTTACATTCGTATTACTGTTAACGGAAAACATGTCGATTACCTACCTGTCTGCCAGACGCATGCGACGCGGGTAAATGGAATAGCGATGCCGGACGGGTTTTGAGAACTAGAGAGGATATTAGGGGGCTTATTAATAGGCGCACATCAGCCTCTTTTTCGGGCTATTCATCCATTGGCAGCGACGCTGGTACGGTCGTACTTTTTTTTATTGCCAGGAAGATGGTAATGGCGTATAGCAAGACCGCCTTAATAGCGACTTATCACGAATGCATGCGGGAGCTGAACGGTTATGTGTATATACATTACGAGCCTTCTTACCATTCCGGTCTAGGCAGCCGGATATACGGGGTAGCGATCCCCCACAGAAAAAATAACCGTTATTTATCTCTTTTTGCGGAAGGCTTCTCAGATATCAAACAAAACGCCCTGACTGTATTACAATCAAGGCGATTTTAAAGGTGTTAAAATTAATACTTTAATAAAAAGTATCCGGCTATGTGTTTTATCTCGCCTTCTTCTTTGTATTCAAGCACATAAAAATAGGTGCCGGGTTTTTGTACTGCTTTAGTCTTGCCGGAATGCCCGTCAAATGATCTTCCTGCATTATCATATCCCGACACCTCAAAAATGTTTGTCCCGTTTTTATCCATCACAATTAATTTATTGTCGGTATAGTTATTAATACCGTCAATAATAAGGACATCATTTATTCCATCGCCATTAGGTGATACCGCCGCACGAACAACCGGTGCTGCCATTACCTGCCCGCTTACAATACCGGCCTTTTTTTGAGTAAAACGTAACACTCCTGATGGGGAAGCTTTTTCGGTACCGGTGGCTAACTTTGATACAGTTACCGTTGTACCAGAATAGGATACTTTATATAACTGGTTTGGGTCTAAACCACATAAAGTATGGGTAGCTCCTGCTGTACCTGTAAATTTATATGAAACATTTGTAATAGGCAAAGGGTACTTAGCTATGTTATTATTAAACATAACAACCTCTGTATTACCATTCAACTCAATTACACTGCCTTCCATCGTATTCTGATTAGCTTTAATAGCTGTTGTTTTCATTTCTGCCGATGCTTTTGCACCAGGTTGCAACACTGTAACTATATCCTGCTTAAGTGGATTGTTTGCCGCAGTAACTTCGGCACGCCATGTATTGGTATTAAATATGTAACTAACATCGCTACCAAATGCATTATCTGGATTGTTATTTTCGTTAACAGCTACTATATTGAGGGCAGCGGGGATAACCGTATGGATATATAACTTTGAATTATCCATTGTGGCTGTAATATTGTTTCCGCTGATAACCGGCTTATTCAAAAAATGCCAGCGTAGGTGTTTTTTATACTGGCCTAATTTGTTGGTGCTATTTTTTACCAAAAACTTATCATACACCACAAAAACATCCGAATTACGCAGGTATAAAAACGATCGGTAGTAATAACGTAATGTACGTTTTGTAGTATCCGGATTATCGTACCCCACCAGATAGGAAGTGGTCAGATCTGAGCGGAAATAGGAGAAATTATCATTCTGTTCCTGGTTAGTTGGCTCGTCGTAACCTGACGATGTTTGCCCCCCGGCCATTCCAACATAATCCGGATAGGCCGAATCATAATCATTAAAGTCGTTTAAATACAAAGTGTTGCTAAAGCTGTTGGTATAAGAGTAATTGGTTGGCCCGTCAATACCATTTCCGCCTGCCTTAGCCACTTCATTAGCCGCTACCAACAAATGGTCATCCCCATCATGGCTATCGCCTCTAATGATCTTAAAATGCCCGGCATTGTTATGATTATGCTGGTCGTAAACAGCAGCACCCATATCTAATGTTGCCCATGTTGCTGTTTTACCCCAGTTACTGCGCATATAAAACTTATTAAGGCCGGTGTTTTTGGGTATAGCCTTGTATACATTAACATCTACCAATGGGTAGTAGGGTTTAAAAGTGTACGCTGTTGCTGTACGCGCCTTTTCATACAATAATTTTTCCCAGCTTAAGGCTTGGTAACCCTTATTACCCGATAACAAGTTAACCGGTAACATCACATTCTTGCGGAAATATTCAATATTAGACCCCGCCGTGCTACCTTCTAACAATGCCGATAAACGCAAAGGCAGGCCATAAGATGCTGTGCAACCTAAAAACGAGCCATTATCATTACTGTTATCATATTGAAAGCGGTTTGGCGTGTAAGAGTGTATTAAAGCTTCGGTCTCCTTGGTGAAAAATTGTTTAAAAGCAGCATCGGTTTGTAGCATATTTTCGCCTGTGGCGCTCTTTACCGCCATAGTAAAATCAATTAAAAAATTGCTGGTTTCGCCACCGTACGACCAGCCTTGTACCGGTATACCATCCTTTTGTGGTGCTGCCAAAACACTTTTAGGCCCCAGATATGATTTAGAAGCGGCCGAAGGTAAACCACCTTTTATGGCTTGGGTAAAATAGGCGTTAGCTGTTTCGGCATATGTTTGCGTATTGGTATTTAAACTTCCGGGTGTACCCAAAAGGCGTTGCCTCGAAAAATCGATCATTTTTTTTGATAGCGCATCATCACTGCCTATAGCCAGGCCCATATATCCGGCACATATCAGATGCCCTACAAAGTAATTACCGGTAGGGTCGTCCTGCAATTGGTTTAAGCGATAAGGCACCGCACTCATAAACTTGTACCAATCTTTCATTACAAAAAGCATTTCGGCCTTACGCTTATCCCCAAGTTCGTTATAACACCAATCGTATATAATGGCCATTGTTTTGCCAACATGGCGTGTTGCATACGAGCTATTAAATTGAAAAATATTTGGTTTGTAATTACTATTTGGCGGATATGCTTTATAAGCTTTTGTTATTACATCAGCCAACAATAAAAGCTTATTTGAATAAGCCGTTGGATTGGCTCCAGCATTGTTTGTTTTAGTTAGCTGGTGGGCAAAGCCAAGTGTAATGGCTGCGTCTTCCCAGCTACTGCCGCAATACGAATAAAAAATATCGGCAGTACCGTAGTATTTAGAGTCGGATGCAGTAGTTTCATTCCATTCGATTACTTTACCCGGCAGATATTTTTTTGCATCGGCTAACACAGCCAGCCAGTTTGCATCATTGGCATTTTTTTTTGCAAGCATAGCTGTTTTGGTAGCCGCATCTAAAAATATACGTGGGTGGGTTACTATTACCGGTTTTTGTTGTGCAACTGTTAAGCCGGCAAGCATATTAAATAACCATACCAATAATGGATATTTAAATTTGAAAGGTAGTTTTTTTAGCATGATTAGGGGTTTGGTATTTATTATCATACAATATCTTGCGCATTTGCTACTTTAATACTGTTTATATTTCCCCAAAGCTACCTTAAGCAGTTTTCATAAAAAATCATCTTTTAGGGTGATATTACCTGCCTGATGCCAACAATTCTTTAACAATACTAATCCAAAAGATCTAATAATAAATTAGAGTTCATCTGTATTATAATATGAAACAATAGCAATGAGGCGTTTATTAGCATATATTTTAAATATTAAACCGCCAATAATTATTACATTAGAAGAGTTAAATCCCCTAAATTATTGTGATGCGCGCTTTTAAGCTTATAGTATTATTATTGATTATTATATCACTAAAAGCAAAGGCCCAAAGCCCGGCAATTGATAGTTTAAAAAGGATAATTTCCTATCACCGTGGTAACGACGACGAAGCGCTAAGTTTATACCGTTTAGGTGTGGCACTAACCCGCTACGATATGAATATGGCTAAGTATAACTTATATGCTGCCATAAAGCTAGCCACTAAGTTAAACGCTACCCTGCCGCTAAGTGCCTCCTACGCACAATTGGTAAGCATATATTATAATACGGGACAACCCGACAGCGCTCACTACTTTTTAAATAGAGCCAAAGTTATAGCCGATAACACTGTAGCTGATAACCCTAATGGATATAAGATAAAAGGCAACTATGAAAGCGCCGCCGGGTTGCTTTATAAAAACGAAGGCAATTATAAACTGGCCATGCCGCACCTGTTAGCCGGGCTGGCATTAAGCGAAAAGACAGGTGTGCCCGAAGCAGCTGCCGGGCAAAACCTTAACATAGGTAACGCCTATGTTAAACTGGGTGATTTTAAAAAAGCCCTTATTTATCACCTGCAATCGCTAAAGCTATTTTTAAAAATAGGCAGCCAAAAAGGCGAATCGTTTTGTTACCAATCTATTGCTGAAGATTTTACACAGCTGCGCCTTTTTGAACAAGCACTACCCTACGCGTTAAAAGCGCAGGCACTAAAAAAGATATTGAATGACAAGCGTGGAGTGGCATCGGCAGGCTTGGGCCTGGGCAGTATTTACAGGGGCTTAAAGCGTTACGATGAGGCCCTTATCAATTTTGACCGTGCCCTACAAGTAACCCGCGACATGAACTTAACCGCTGAAGAGGCCGGTATACTTACCGAAACCGGCAATACTTATACCGAAATGGATAAGCCTAAGGATGCCATGGATTATTATATAAAGGCAAAAGAGGTTGCCCTAAAAGGTGGTGATAAAGCAGTAGTAACAGCTATAGAAGCCAAAATAGCCTATTTGCAAACCGGCTACCTGATAAAAAAGCAATCGGAAGACAAGTTGCTTAAAGCGGTTGCTACTGCGGTAAAAAAGGGCGATAAACAGCAGGAAGTGGATGACTATAAATACTTAATTAAATTTTATACCGATAACAAAGATTTTGAAAAGGCATTGGTTTACAGCAATATGTACCATAAAGCCATTAACAATATACAAAACACCGACCTTACCCTACAAGTAAAAAAACTGGAAGAAAGCTTTAAAGCCGAACGTAAAGAACAGGAAATTGCACTGCTTAAGAAAGATCAGCGGATTAACAAAGTCGACCTGAGTCGGCAAAATACCATTAAATACGCTGCTATAACGGTTGCAGGGCTATTATTGCTGTTTATTATTATCACTGCCTACCGCAATAGGGCCATACAGGAGGCAAAGGCGATCATCGAACTTGATAAAATTCGCAGCTCGATAGCCCGCGACCTGCACGACGATATTGGCTCGAGGCTTACCAATATACAGTTTCAAACCGAGTTGTTAAGGCAGTCAAATAACGGCAACACGGTTAACCATATCACCAATATACGCGAGGAACTACTGGCATCTACAGAGGCATTAGATGAGATTGTTTGGAATATGAAAACCAACCCCGACGACAAGGGAACATTGCCTGTGCGTATGCGCCGCTATGCAGGTGAGCTCTTCGACAATTATGATATGGACTATACTATTAATGTGTCCGACAACTTCTCAGGCGATGGCTTGTCGCATGAGAAGCAGCGGGATATATTTCTGATATTCAGAGAGATATTAAACAATACCCGCAAGCATGCCGGCGCGCAAAAGGTACTTGTCAATATAAAAACCGACAAAAAGGGTTTTAACTTATACATAAGCGATGATGGCAAAGGGTTTGACCCGCAGGTTGTTAAAAGTAAGGGACGTAACGGCTTGCATAATATAAAAAGCAGGGTAGATAAGTGCAATGGTCAGCTGGTAATAAGCTCAGATAAAGGCACTTGCTATAACATATCTATACCCCTAAGCAAACGATTTACCTTATGGAGCAGAAGCTGATCATATACGAGGATAACGAGGCGCTGCGTAACTCGCTGGTGTACCTGTTAAACGCCCAAAACTACCGTGTAGTGGGCGATTTTAACAACGTTATGGATGTTAAAGCACAGGTAATGGCCGCCCAGCCCGATCTGGTTATAATGGATATTGATATGCCTGGTAAAGACGGCATTACAGCTGTTGCTGAGTTGAAAGAGATGCGCCCCGAGACCACTATTATCATGTATACCCAGTTTGAAGACGACCACCGCCTGTTTAAAAGCATATGCGCCGGGGCCGATGGCTACATACTAAAGAAGACTTCGCCAGAGAAGTTTTTTGATGCCATAAAGGACGTTTTAAGCGGTGGGGCACCCATGTCACCGCTGATCGCTAAAAAAGTAATTAACTCATTTAAAGCACCTAAGCAGGGTATTAGCGCACAATTAAAGTACGATCTGACCAATCGCGAGGCCGAGATATTGCAGCTGCTGACCAAGGGTTACAGCGTTAAATTAATAGCCCACGAGATGAATATTGCCTATGATACCGCCCGGTCGCATTTAAGGAATACTTACCGGAAACTGCACGTAAATTGCGGGAAAGAAGCCATTGCTATACTGCTTGCCGATAAGATCAGCTAAAAATCAATAGTGCAAGGGTTCTCTTTAAAAAACGGACCTTTACTTGAGCATTAGTTTGCGAATAGTATTTGTTTTGGTGTCTGAAAAATAAATGCTGTTTTCATGGTCGCCAAGTGCCAGGGAAAATGCGTTAACATCGGCCTTTAAGCCTACGCCATCGCGGCCATCGGGCGTTGTAGCATTTGGCCCGGCAAGCACGGTTAACTTACCCCCTTCAATTTTTTCTATTTTTCCGCTGGCTGCCAGGTACATGGTCCGGCTATCTTTATTTAGTATTATAGAAGTGATAGCACCCGGTTTTAAGGCAGGGTATAGCTGTTCGGTAACGCCGCTGGGTGTGTATTTGAACAGGCGGCCGGGTGTTGCAAAATAGATAACGCGGTTGCCGCCAACGAACAAGCCGGAGAAGAATTGCCCCCTTCGGGCTTCATCATCTGTGAGCAGGGTCCTGTCAAAGTTCACAGGTTCTGTTCCAATAGTGCCCTGGCTATTTACCAGGTGCTTAATAATGTGCGTACCTTCAGCAAAATAAAAGAAATCGTTGTAGGGGTCTTTAGCCAGTGGCCCTAAGTAAGTATACGTGTACCCGTCTTCGGCTGTTATGCTTTCGTTTGCATTGTAGATGAAAGTTAAACCTGCCTGGTCTTCATTGTTGCTTATAATATGAATTTCTCCTGCCTTGTCTACACCCACAAATGCAGGTCTTAAGCTTTGCCCGTCGGGAGGTGCTTGTAGCTGCAACGTTGACACGTCGCCATCGGTAGTCAATTTACGTACGGCGTTATTATTTGCGTCGGCAATGTACAATGCCCCATCCGGCATTAGCTGTATTCCTTCGGGCGAGTTAAAGCGTGCTGTTTTGGCAGGCCCGTCGACAAAACCGGCTGAATTGCGGGCCCCTGCAATGGTCACTACCGTATTTGGAACAACGGCTGCGGCGGCCAGTGCGGCCGTGCTGTTTGACTTTTCAACAGCATTGTCGAGTTGTAAATCAGCATGCTTATTACAAGCGCTTAATGCCACAAGCAAAATAAAAGCCGCGGGCCGGGTAAGTTTGCTATTCATATAAAGAATTTTTTGGTGTACAATTGGTATACAAATTTAAAAAGGTGCTTTAACCCGAAATAACGTTTATTGTAATTGGTGCTTTTTTGTTATGGTTGATGACCTGATTGAGTATGAGGCAGGGAACAATTTCTCACTTTTAAACCGTTATTAGATGGCAGGCTGAAGGCAAGATCAATGTTGCTTAACGTGTTACAATGAGTTTCGCGTATTTAGACCCCGACGCGTAAACTGCCCTAACTATATAAAAGCTTACGGATTGATTCTGCTTTTCTATGGTAAATGTTGTATTGAATTCACCATTTAAATCTGTAACGGCTTTTATGGTTTTCAGTAAGCGCCCGTTGCCGTCATAAAGTAACAACTCTACCGGTTCGTTTTTATTAAAGTACTGCAGGTTGATAGATAAAGGACCGCCGTTGCTTGGGTTTGGATATACCAATAGTTTGCGCTCGGATTTGTTAAGCGCATTGTATTCAGTTTTTCTAATGTCTTTATCGCTTGGGGTATCAATTGCCATACGGTGGCTCAAATGCAACTCTTTTACAGTATCTTCTAGAGTTGTAATCCGCAAATTAGCCATAGTGTTGCCCAGGTCTTTCCCGGTCACATTCAGCCGGAACGATAGTGCACTATTTTTTTGCAACGCTAAAGGTTCTTTGTTAGTTGGCAAAGGCACACCCGCAATTTTGAAACTCGGTGCGCCGTTTCCGTAAAGTTTAATGTCTTTTACCTTCAAAATACCTTCACCCTTGTTCATTATAGTTATCCAGAAACTCTTATTTGCCGATTTGCTATCAGTAACCTCGGGACTGGCGGCAACGGCAAGCAAGCCCATTGGCTTACTGGGCTGATCTTGTGCTTTTAGCAGCGTTATCTGTCCCGTAAGGTTAGTATTGTCATTCCAGTTAAACTCAATTACATAAAGGTTGCCGTTAGTAACATCTTCTACAATATCCAAAGGGTTGGTAAAGCCCGACATCCCTACAAGCCCCATATTACCCGATCCTGTTGTTGCTTTAACTATATCATAAACCTGATCATTACTTCCGGCACTATCAATTTTTACCATTGATCCCGGTTGTAATACAATAATATCCCCGCCACCGCTAAAACGGCAAACTAGTAGTTTACCCTTAAGCGCACCATTAAAATTGTTACTCTTATATTCTAAAGCACCGTTAGGAGAATGGTTTAGTCCAAAATCAAACGCAGGCCGGTAACGTGAATCTGCCACTATAGCCGGCGAGTACAACGGATTATCAGCATAACCCCTGTTGATCACATATTCGCCACGAAGGGGATTGGGGTGGCCGTAATACCCCACAGGCTTTGCCGGATTTACCCTGAACAACCAGTCGTCCTGTACTTTGATGTTATTGGTGGCAGGTATCATCGGTCCATTATAAAAAGTACCGTCGGGCCGCCGCGTACCAGTTACAGAGGCCGGCGAATTACCACCACCTCCTGATCCGTTGGCCGGTACGTACAGCTGGCCGTTTGAGTGCCATACCAGGTCGAAAGCGTTACGCACGCCTGAGGCATAAATGGTTAATGGCGAAACACTGCTATAAGGGTTGTAGGTACCGTCGCTCATGGTTGGCGATGCAGCGGGTGCGCTATTGATCACAGCCTGATCAGCACTTGTTTGTACATTAAGCGGTAAGGAAGCGCTATTTAGCTTATTGATATCTAAACGCAGCACCGTACCGGATAATAAACTTTCTTTACGTTGCCAATCGTTATCATATTCGCCTGCCGAACTATTACTTCCCTGGCAAATATATAAAGCGCTATCCGGGCCAAACGCCAGGCTGTTAACCATATGGTCCCTGGTAGATCGCGGGAGCTTAGTAATCATCAGCGTCTCATTTTGTAAACTGTCGCCCTCCAGGCGGGATATATTGCCATCAAAAGCCGGTGCATTGGCTAAGCCACCGGAGCTGTGCGTTACCCACAAAATAATATGGCTTAATGTAGACCGGGGATCAAATGCTAAACCAATAGCTGTGCGCTCGCCGTATTTATTATAAAGTGTGCCGATGGTCTTTTTATTAGATAATGAGCCATCACTATGGTTAACATCATATCGTTCAATAATACCGTTAAGCCTAAGCGCATAAAACTTGCCATCGGGCCCAAACGCTAACGATGAATATTTAATATTTTGCGTACCCGGGATAGCGACTTTTTTAAATTGAGCATATAAGAACTGGCTTGAATCAATTTTTGCAGCATCGGTTGTAAACGTAGCTTCAAATGGTGTAAAAGCTGCCCCTGAATGTGATTTTACGTTTGAGGTAATAACGAATTTATACCTTGTGTTAGCCTCTAAACTATTTGTTGGTGAAAAACTTATGGCATCGCCCCCACCGGTACCCTGTACTGTACCCGACACTTTTTCCAGCGCTGTATCTGCATACTTATAAAGCATTACAGTGGTATCGTTTATAGTAGTGTTATCAACGCCGCCGGGAAAGCCTGCTACGGGTGGTACATGCAAATTATTAGCCGCGATACTAACAGTGGTTAGGCTAACCTTTGTAGATGCGTTTGCCGGATTGGATGAAATAACATAAGGCCTTGTACCGTCAACCACGTTTAGCTGAATGGTAAACGTTGCACTGGTATAAGAGCCAGACGTTGCCTTTACTGTAGCGTAATATGTGCCTAACGGAAGAGCGCTGGCTGACGAATAATTGAAACTGATAGCAGGCTGAGCGCCCGAGGGCGACGAGTTAAAAGTTAGCCATGGCGTTGTGTTATTAGTGTATTCTGCGGTTACGCTGTAGGCGTTAGCTAAGTTGTCGGAACTACCCAATACAACAGAAAATGATTTATTAAAGGTTGTGCCTTTTTCTATGATGATATTTTGGTTGGCTGCCGCCCAGTAAACATATGGTGCTGTAGTAACCGGAATGATATTGGCAAAATTGATCTTTGTATTTGTTCCACCGTCGGCATTTATAGTTAAATTCTCGTCGGCTACGGTAACCCTTATGGTGTTTGAACTAAATCTTCCAATGTCGCCGGCCTTCCCTTTAGGTACAAACTGATTTATGGCGTTAACACCCTCTACGTTCAGCGTATGTATCTCCGGCGCGCTCGAAACCGAGCCATCACCAACAGATACAGTTGCATCATAGGTGCCGTTGGGCACTTTTAATTCCCAATAGCCTTCTATTTTAACCCCCGAAAAATTACCGGGTATATTGTTAGGCTGCATATGAAATAAAGTGGCTAGTAAAATGTCTTCGGGCAGGGTACGTAACCGCCCGTTACCTACCAAATTAATCGGCGTATTATCTGCCCTTTTTCTCCAGCCGTAAGTTAAACCCACACTTTGGTTTGTACTAACACGCTCGCCATAAGCCTGCCCATAGTCTACAACATACTCCACCGGGGGCACCGTTTGCACGGCTTGAAAGTTAACATTGATAGCCTTATTAGTAATACCTTCTATCACATTTAGATTTATCAGCAAGCTTGCCGGTGTGTACCCGTCTGCCGTGCCGGTGATAAGCGCCTGATAGCTGCCAGGAGCTATAGCGGCGTTAATATTTTCGGGGCCTAAAGTTATGGTCGAAGTTGGATTGGATGGCAATGAAAGCCAACTTGCCTCTGTTTTTGTTAATGTAAACGCTGAAGTAGCCGGGGTTGCAATTAAGTTAACTGATTGTGGTATGATCTGCCCCCCTTGGATAACTGTGAAGTTTAATGTATCTTTTGAGAAGGTAAGCTTCCGTTGTTTCGGGGCAGTATTGGCTAAAGCAAAATCATCAAAGTTATAACTTACCGGGCTTGTTCCGTTACGATAAGAAGCGAAAATGCCTGCGGTTACCGTATTCGAAGTAACACCCATTCCCGAAATACTGACACCCGGCTTTGCATAACCGGTTTTACCTGTACTAATGTAAGTGGTGCCATTTGTTGAATAAAAGCCCTCGGCAGTTTGGGCGAGCGAATCGATGATCAGCCTAAGGGAAACTGTATTTGTATTTAGCCCGCTTATAACAGACGTAATGCGCTGGTCGGGATTGGCGGTGCCCGCCACAGTTGAAGATATATCGTTTAATTCCCGCCGCAATTCCACTTTGTTACCGGTGATGCCAAGTTTAATATAAGTTTTATCATTCAAACCATACCAAAGCCCGGCTTGCTGTGATTGCGTACCATTGTAGGGTTTAATCAGCTTTACGTCCAATTGAAGACGCCCGGTAGCGGCGATTTCTACCCCCAGCAGGTTAAGTTGATTGTTATTGGTCAGATAATCTATTCCTTTGCTGGATACCAGCTGTAACTGCCCGCCTGCTAACGTAATTTTTGATGGCTCGTATCCCGGAACCTGTACTACTGAAGGCTGACCATCAGCAGCGTTACGTGTACCCGAAAGAGTATTTACCGTGGTAAAACCGGTGCCCTGGCTACTTTTATCTTCAATTGTGCCGCTTACCGGTTGGTCAAATGATAGCTCAAAAGGCAAGTTTACTTGTAGCGATGCGCAGGGCAAAGTACTTAAGGGGGCACAGCCATTAAACGGAGGTATTACAATTGATTGAATATTAAAGTCATCAAAAGTATAGGTAACCGGGCTGGTTCCGTTTCTATAAGATGCAAACAAACCCGCGTATACGATTCCGGAGGTAACATTCATTTCCGAAATGTTAACGCTTGCCTTGGTATAACCGGTTTTACCTGTACTGATATAGGCACTGCCGTTGGTCGAATAAAATCCTTCAGCCGTTTGTGACACCGAATCGATCACGAGCCGCAGGGATACTGTGGTAGCGTTAAGCCCGCTGATCACACCCGTAATACGCTGATCAGGGTTGGTACTTCCGGTTACGGTGGACGACACATCGTTATACTCTTTCCGTAACTCTACCTTATTGCCTGTAATGCCAAGTTTAATATAACATTTATCATTTAAGCCAAACCATATACCCGCCTGTTGCGATTGAGTGCCATTATATGGATTAATTACTTTTACATCCAGCTGCAGTTTTCCGCCCGATTGTATTTGTACACCAAGTAAGTTAAGTTGATTATTATTTTTCAGATAATCTATCCCTTTGTTTGCAACTATTTGCAGCCGGCCGGCTGCAAGGGTGATTTTTGAGGGCTCGTAACCCGGCACACCCGGATTTGATGATTGTCCATCGGCGGCCAGCCGGGTGCCGGAGTAAGTATTTACCGTTCTAAAACCGGTGCCCAAGCCATTTTTATCCAAAATGGTAGCGTCCGCCGGCGCATCAAATGACAAGCTAAAGGGTAATGCAACCTTAACCTGCGTGCAGGGCAATGTACTTATGGGGTTGCAAGTATCCGGTTGTGTAGTGTGGGTTTTAGACGCAATGATATACTCATAACTAAATACTTTTACACTCAAAAACAGTGCTGCTAAAAGCATCAATACTTTTTTCATTTTAAGCTGATAAATAAAGTCCAGTGAAAAATAGCACGATACTATTTATTGCCTGTATTACATAGGGGTGCACAAAAATATGCTTCCAAACCCTATTGTAAGCACCTATGCGTTACTTGTTTACCAATTTGATGCTTTTTGAGAAAATGTGGTAAACACATGTGAAACGCCAATTTTGAAGTATACTTAAAATGATGTTTTAAACGGAAAAAGCAGCAACAAAAAAGCCGCTTTACCTTTCGTGAAGCGGCTTTGTGCGTTTACGGTATTTTGCACCTGTTGCTGTAAAATCTTTATTTTTTTGCCCGGTAAAAACTATTTGGCCGGTGCATATGCGCCGGTGGTTAACCAGGTTATCCAGGCTTTTTTGAATGCCGCGTGACTCATTGGTGGTAACTTTCTCCCTTCGCCGGGGTTCCAGCCGGTAAGTACAAGGCCATCATCAGCATGGGCGATCAGCTGCTGCATGTTCTTATGCCCGTTTTGGTTAGGGTCAACTAGTTGTTTGGCTAGTTGGCGCGGCGTACGGCCCTGGAATACCATTTTCATATTTGCCGGCGGCAAATGCCAGTTTGGGTTACCCGGTGGCGTGTGTAGGCCCGGCGTGTTGGTAGCCTGGTGGCAATTAGCGCATTTCATGGCATAAAGGCCTTTGCCATCAACGCCCCTTTTTGGTGCCATGGTGTGCAAGTGGCTGTCATCTCCCTGAAGGGGGATATTTCCCGACGGGTGGCAATTCATACAGCGCGAACTCATCAAAACGGTGTAAACCTGTTTAAAGGCTTTTACAGATGTTACACTGTCTTTACGCATTACCAAACTTGCAGCATGCTTATTGTCGTCGGCTTTGAAAGATAACACAATTATGCAGGCAGTGAATGCCATTAAGCTTATAATGTTTAACTTTTTCATGCCTTTTGTATCAGTTTGTGGTTAACTATGGGTAAATTATAAATACGGGTGCCGGTAGCTGCAAAAATAGCGTTTGCTATGGCCGGCGCGGTTGGCGGCACGCCGCACTCGCCGGCACCACCCATCTTTTCGCTGCTCTGTACGATGTACACATTTATCTCGGGCGACTCGTTCATGCGTGCTATGCGATAATCGTAAAAGTTGCTTTGCTGTAGTTGCCCGTCTTTTATGGTCAACTCGCCATATAGTGCCATGGTCAGGCCAAAAATTACCCCGCTTTCCATTTGCGCCTTAACGCCGTCGGGGTTCACTGCCAGGCCGCAGTCAATTGCGCAATCTACTTTGTGCACCTTCACTAAGCCATTATTGATACTAACCTCGGCTATTACAGCCACGTAACTGCCAAACGACTCGTGGACAGCAACTCCCTTAAACCGGCCTGCCGGTAGTTTCTTTTTCCAGTTGGCTTTTTCGGCCGCCAGTTTTAGCGTGGCCAGGTGGCGTGGATGGTCCTTTAGTAGCTTTATGCGGTAGTCCACCGGGTCTTGGTTGGCAGCATACGCCAGTTCATCAACCATGGTTTCCATAACGTAGGCAGTATGGGTATTACCTACCGAGCGGAACCATAAGATGGGGACAACCTCTTCGGTTGTATGCAACCCCACATAATGATCGGGAACGGCATCAAGATAGGGAGACTCTTTAACACCTTCCACTGATGTATTGTCTATCTTTGGTGCAGGGCCAAATATTTTAGCTTCGCCCATTATAGATTGCCCGACAATGTTATGCAGCCAGGCTACCGGAAGCCCGTTATCTAACCCAACTTTTACGTTGTGGACAAAAAATGGCCTGTAATGGCCCGATCTCATATCATCTTCGCGTGTCCATACCATTTTGATGGGTTTGCCGGAAGCTTTAGCGATATGAACAGCTTCTGTTACAAAGTCGGATGTTGGTGCAGCGCGCCTGCCAAACCCACCACCCAAAAACGGAATGGTGATCTTCACCTGCTCGGGTTTAAAACCTAATATAGTGGCCGCGTTCTTTTGATCGATGCCCGGCATTTGGGTTCCTGTCCATATCTCGCATACATCATTATCTATTTTTACCGTACAATTCAACGGCTCCATAGGCGCGTGTGCAAGGTAGGAAAACACATACTCGCCCGATACCACCTTTGCCGACTTGCCCAAGGCTGTATCGGCATTGCCTTTTTTTTGTGCAGGCAAGCCTTTTGTTGCAGCCAGGGTTTTATACGCCTTTGTTTGGGTAGCTGTATTCAGCATTACGCCGGGGCCGTGGTCCCAGGTTATTTGTAAAGATTTGCGGCCCTGCTGCGCTGCCCAAAAGTTATCGGCAATAACGGCGATGCCGGTAGGTATCTGTACAACTTGTACAACGCCCGGTACCGCTTTAGCCTTCGATGCGTCAAACGATTTTACCTTACCGCCAAACACAGGCGCATGGGCAACAACGGCGCTTAAAAGGCCGGGGAATTGTATATCTATACCAAATTGTGCCTGCCCGTTAGTTTTAGCAAGCGAATCTCTACGTTTAGGGCTTTTACCAATATACTTCCAATCGGCAGGCGCTTTTAAAGGCACTTTTGCAGGAGCCGGAAGTTTCGCCGCCTCTGTTGCCAAGTCTCCATAGCTGAATTTCTGACTGCCGGCAGTTACGTAGCCTTTTTCCGTGCGGCAATCGGTTATGGCAATACCGGCACGTTGCGCTGCCGCTTGCGTAAGCAAAACCCTTGCAGTTGCGCCGGCATTGCGGTAACGGTCAAACTCAGACCAGGTAGAACTTGAGCCACCGGTTATCTGTATGCCGTAAACGTTGTGGTTATAGGCTTTAGCAGGCCCCCCGTGTTCTATTTTTATCTTATCCAGGTCGGCATCCAGTTCATCAGCCAGTAACATTGGCAGGGTTGTCCATATGCCCTGGCCCATTTCTACGTGGCTTAAATAAACAGTAATGCTGTTATCTGTTCCGATTTTTAAAAAAGCATTCGGGACAAAGGCACCCTCTGTAGCCCTGGCGGCAAGGGCAGCCATTTTATTTGCCTGAGGTATGGTAAAGGAAACCAGCAGGCCACCGCCCAGCAACGCCCCTGATTGTATAAAATTACGGCGATTCATGATTTAACCCCTTCCCGCTGCATCTTGGCAGCCTGATGTATGGCGCTCCGGATGCGCGTATAAGTGCCGCAGCGGCAAATGTTGCCTGACATGGCATCATCAATATCCTGATCTGTAGGATTGGGATTTTCCTTTAACAAAACGGCAGCAGACATAAGCTGGCCCGACTGGCAATAGCCGCATTGCGGTACATCCGCTTCTTGCCAGGCCAATTGTAATGGGTGGTCGCCATTAAGCGCCAGGCCTTCAATAGTGGTTATCTGTTGGCCCTCGGCCCGGCTCACTTTAGTTACACATGAGCGTACAGCTTCGCCGTTTAAATGCACCGTACATGCGCCGCATTGCGCTACGCCGCAACCAAATTTGGTACCTGTTAATCCAAGCAGGTCCCTGATGACCCAAAGCAAGGGCATATTCGGATCAGCAGCTACTTCACGGCGCTGCCCATTAACTGTTAAAGTGATCATAAGCCATTTTTTTAATTAAAGATACAGTGTTTAATTACCAAGTAGTTATACATTTCAAACCAAAAGTTATAAAATTCAAACAATTACCTCAATAAAAGGGCTTATGTTACCCATAGGCTATTTAAATACGCTGCTTTGGTAGCCTGCGTTTGCGCGTTGCGGCGCACGGTTCACATAAAACTGCCTGTCCAATGGGGCCGATGTGCCCAGCCCATCTACATAGCGGTTAAACATACAAAAGGCGGCGGCTATCAACAGTTATCGTCTTTTTGCAATCAAATCTCTTTTTCGCTTGTTATAAGGTACAAAGGAGGAAAGATATGCCATGGTATAACGGCGATTACCCGCCATCGTATAAAAATCAGCCCAAAAAAATAAGGGACAAAGCCACCGAGATAGCCAACGAAGTGTTAAAAACCACCGGGAATGAAGGCGAAGCGATTGCAACTGGGCTAAAGCAGGCACGGGCGCATTTTGCCAAGCTGGATGATAAAAAGGCAGTTGATGGCAAGTGACAGCACACTCTGGCGCTTCCTGACGGCGCAGGCACGGGATTATACCACAGCTTTGGCCGAAATTAAGCGCGGCCGCAAAAGCAGCCATTGGATGTGGTATATTTTTCCGCAGATAGGAGGGTTGGGCTATAGCGACATGGCGAAACGTTATGCTATTATCGGCCTGAGTGAAGCTGCTGATTACCTGGCGCATCCGGTGTTGGGCAAGCGCATCATCGAGATAAGTAACGCCCTGCTTAGTTTGCCGGGCAACAATGCCACAGCTATAATGGGCAGCCCCGATGACCTGAAGCTGCGATCGAGCATGACTCTTTTTTCGCTGGTGCCGGGTGCCGACACGGTGTTTGAAGAAGTGCTTAAAAAGTTTTTTAAAGGCGAGAAGGATAAGGCAACACTGGAGCTTATTTAGTTGGTTTTTAGACAGGCAGAGGGGACAATATTAATCTAAAATAGCTATTGTAAGCCTGATGATATCTTTAAAGATGGCCGTATCGTTAGTTGATTTAGCCGAAACACGCATACCCTTTACAGAATTAAAAATAAAGCGCGCCAGTGCGCGGGCATCTTGTTTGTTTTGTATATCGCCGCTTTGCTGCCCCTCTTTTATCACCCTGAAAAATGCCTCTTCCATTAGCTGGTCGTTGTGGCATACCACTGCGGCAACCTCGGGGTCGTGCGGGGCAACCTCTACCTCGGCGTTAACCATAAAGCAGCCTTTTTGTTGCTGGTCGCATATCAGGTCGCCGGTGGCCAGGTCCAATAGTTTGGCAACGGTATCTTTAGCAGGCAGGCCGCGCTCAATTATAGCCTCAATATTGGCTGTACCTGCTTGCTGATAGCTTTGCAGCGCTTTCATAAACAGGGTATGTTTATCGGTATAAGTATCGTAAAGGCTGGAGCGGCTTATGCCCAACCCGTCTACCAGTTCCTGCATCGAGGTGCCATTATATCCCTTATGCCAAAACAGCTGTATAGCCTTTGACAGCACTTCGTTCTCATCAAAATCTTTTGTACGTGCCATAAACGGTGAAAGCCTTGCTTGTTAAAGCAAAGCTATTCATTTTAAATCATTTTTTGTGTTTGGGGGCGGGTATTACCTTACGCCACCGCTTGCCAAAAGCAATTCGCCGGTTAACCAGCGCGAATCGTCTGAGGCTAAAAATACCGCCACTTCGGCAATATCATCCGGCTGACCTAAACGGCCTAATGGTGTGGTTTTTATCAGTTCGGCTGCAAAATCGCTGCCGATGAAGCCTGCAGTGTGTGTGCCTTCAGTTTCTACCATTCCGGGGTTAATAGAGTTTACGCGGATATTTTTGCCGCCTAACTCTTTAGCCAAAACGTGGGTAATACCATCTACCGCACTTTTAGTAGCGGTGTAAACAGCGCTACCGGCAGGTGTAATATTGCTAACTGCCGAACCAACGTTAATAATGCTGCCACCATTTGGGTTAAAGTTTTTTACAGCGCCTTTTGTGGCTAATAACAAACCAAGTACGTTGGTGTTAAACTGCGCATGGAAATCTTCGGCGGTAATTTCTTCAATAGCACCCCATTTGTATATACCTGCATTGTTTACCAATATATCAACCTGGCCAAATGTTTTAGCAGTTTCAGCAAACAGGCGGGTGATATCAGCCTCGCTGCTTACATTGCCTTGTATGGCTACCGCCTTGCCGCCATTAGCAACAATATCGGCAACAACCTGCTCGGCACCTTCTTTGGCAGAGGCATAATTTACTACTACACTTGCACCGGCTGCGGCCAGGTGTTTGGCTATGCCTGCTCCAATACCTTTTGAGGCACCTGTTACTACGGCTACTTTATTTTCTAACTTTTTCATGTTTTATCAATTTAATTTCTGTTATTTGGAATATTCGTTCCGCAAATGTAATATCAAATTGGAACAATCATTCCAATATTATTTATTATGAGTTGAGCATGACAAACGCGGCATTATGCGCGGTAATCAAATTATCCTATCTTTAGTTTGATGAAACAACGTATACAGTCGATAGACATGGTTCGCGGGCTCATAATGATAGTGATGACGCTTGACCATACCCGCGATTTTTTACACCTTGCAGGGCCGCCACCGCTGGATGTACAGCGCACAACCGTGATACTCTTTTTTACCCGCTGGATAACCCACTTTTGCGCGCCAACGTTTGTTTTTTTGAGTGGTGTATCGGCATGCCTGGCCGCGCAACGTCGCACACCCGGCCAAATGACTGCCTTTTTACTAACAAGGGGTGCCTGGCTAATACTTTCAGACCTGTTAATTATCAGCCTCATTTTTAGCTTTGATGTGCAATACCATTTCCCGGTGCTGGAAGTGCTATGGGCCACAGGTTTTGGTATGATAGTTTTAGCT
Source organism: Inquilinus sp. KBS0705 (assembly GCA_005938025.2). Classification (NCBI taxonomy): domain Bacteria; kingdom Pseudomonadati; phylum Pseudomonadota; class Alphaproteobacteria; order Rhodospirillales; family Rhodospirillaceae; genus Inquilinus; species Inquilinus sp. KBS0705. Next base: position 24,280 of record VCCI02000007.1, read on the forward strand.
TTGTTTATACGTTTGCCTAAATCATTTATAGCGGTAATAGCCATTTTGATCATCGCGGGGCATAACCTGTTAGATAATGCTAACCTGCCTAAAGATGGCATTGCCGGTAACCTTGCCACTATATTACTAAATGGCGTTGGTGCATTGATACCAGTAGGAACTAACCGGTTTATTTTTGCCATATATGCTGCCATCCCATGGACGGGCGCACTGTTGCTGGGCTATGTTTTTGGGGGGCTTTATACAACGGGATACGACGCGCAAAAACGGCGCAAAGTGTTACGACTAACAGGATGCGCATTTATCTCCCTGTTTATAATATTAAGGCTTATCAATCACTACGGCGACCCGTCGCATTGGGCCGTTCAACGCAATGCAGCACATACGCTACTATCATTTATTAATGCCAGCAAGCAAACGCCATCCCTGTTGTTTATGCTGATGACGCTTGGCCCCATACTATTATTACTATCGTATACCGAGGGTATCAGCAACCGGGTTACACGCTTTTGTGTGGTATATGGTAATGTACCCTACTTTTATTTTATAAGCCATTTGGCCCTGCTGCGCGTTATAAACGTTACAGGTGTTGTGTTGGCAGGTATACCATTAAATTTTAAGGAGTCTTCGCCGGTTTGGGCGGCTCCAGGTTTCGGCATTCCCCTTTGGGCGGTTTACTTGAGTTGGATGGGTGTTATAGCGCTAATGTATCTTCCTTGCCGCTGGTATGGCCGTTATAAACTAACGCATAGCCAGTGGTGGTTATCATATATATAACAATTGGGAGTATATATCGGTGGATTAAATCAAGAAATTTCTGTAAGTCGAAAAGTACTGCAAACGGCTAATATCAAATATTCATATTAAGCCCAATGCCTCCAAAATTGCGCATATATGATTTTGCTTCTAACGCTATTTTTGGGGTTAAAAAATATCTGAATGCAAATGTTGTATAAAAATCGCGGCCGTATAAAAACTTGTTGCCTCCTTGTATATAAACATACTTTTCATATTTGCCTAAAAAGTAACCGTAGTTTGCTGATACAACAAACCGGCCTAAGCACAGATCAAGGCCTGCGTTTACCCCAACATTGAAGTGGCTGTTGATAGGGGTATAATCGCCCTGGAAAGTTTTTATAAAAGCAGTTGTATCGGTTGTTGTTGATCCTAACGGCGATAATTTAGAAGAATAAACCAGATCGGTACCTACTTTAACCCCTAACACATCATTTAAATAATGATTATATGATACGGCAATAGCCCCTTTAGGTATCGCGTTGGTCTCTTTCCTGTACGAATTATCTAACTGAAGATTCACGTCTTTTAGCTGATAAAACCCGGTAGTGATTTGCCCGGTGTATCCGGCTATCATTTCTATTGATAAGGCGTTTTTGTTTAAAGTGAATTTTGGGGTGCTTTCATTGGCATACCCTACATTTTTTACAACACCTATAAATGTTTCTATCCTGTCTAAACCTATGTTAGGTAGCTTTATGTTTGAATTGGAAACATGCGACATTCCAGCTCCAATTTTAAGGCTGGTATTCTCGGTAAGTGGCAGGGCTAACTTTATATTTGCATTGCCTACTAAGTTTAAATGGTGCCCAAGCATTTGGTTTACGCCATGGGTGTTAGTATAATCTTTTGTGGAATATATTAAACCCCCGCCCGGCGAAAAGTAGAGTTTAAAGCCGTTTATATTTACTAATTTAATATCAACTGATGCGGCCATTGCCATATCATATCCAAAATATCCTTTGTTGCTAAATTTAGGGTTATAAGCAGCCATGCGGTCGCCGGCTGTTATATTACTCAGGTCGTATATAGTAGCATCTATATTTATATTTTCAACATTCAGCATATTGGTCCATGCCGATTGGTTATTTATCGTATTGATGCTGTAGCTAACCCCATAGCCCGTGTACGTGCCCTTTGTATTAAGTATTTTAGAGCCTGATATGTAATTTACGCCAATAGTATTTTGACCCTGGGCATACAAGCCAAATGATACAAGTAACAATAACAGAAATAGGGGTACTGCTTTCATAACTATTATTATTTAGGTTGAACAATATTAATTACCGCCTTATGGCTAATTAAATAGGATAGCTTTTAATTGGTACTCCATTGTTACGCATTTAAAATCAAAAAGGTTCAATTATTATTTTATATTATTTATTGATGAGCCCGCAGCTTACGACTTGTTATTTAACATTGGCTTAATATTAACAAGCTAATTTTATATGTAATAAACAGTTATCTATTTTTGGAACACAGGGCTTTGCCGCCGACCACGAAGGCATATCTATATACAAATTATCAGATACTACCGGCTATATTTTAGTATCCGACCAGGGAGCAAATCGTTTCAGGATATTTAACCGTGAAACTACCGGGGAAAAACCTTGTGAGCATAAACTACTAAAAGTAGTTAATGTAGCAGCCAGGCAAAGCGATGGATCTGATGTGGTATCGGTACCATTAAATGCAATATTTAAACACGGGCTATTTGTAGCCATGAGCGATGATAAAACTTTCCACTACTATCGTTGGGAAGACATTGCCGGAAAAGAGCTGGGGGTGAAATAGTGATTTATTCTGATTACTCTGGCAAAGCCGCTTTACGAAAGTAAGCGGCTTTTGCTTTGTTTAATAAATTAAAAGCTGTTGGGCACCCGCCCAACAGCTTTTTACTAATGTATAAGATAAAACTTTTTAGCCTACCAGAATTTCACATACAGCGCAGTTAAAAGCAGCAATGTTACTACAATTAGTGCAAGGGTTGTTTTATCAACCTTAAACATACTGCTGTCAAGCTCGAATGCCTTAGGATTTACTTTTGGCCCGGTAAAGCTAATGGCTACCATTACAATAATGGTAAACATAAACGATAGCCCCATACAAATCAAGAAGGGGATCTCATAGCCACCTTTGCCGTTAGGGAAAGCGGTGTATAAGAATGTTTCGTTACCGAAAAGCTGCGGTGCATAGTTGTTAAACAGTACCGACATGGCAAAACCGGTAAGTATACCCGCTATAGCTGCTGCGCCGGTAGTACGTTTCCAAAAGAAACCTAAAATAAATATGGCAAATATACCCGGACTAATAAACCCGGTATATTTTTGGATAAAGGTAAAGCCACCTTCGCCGCCTATGCCTAAAAGGTCTTTCCAGGTTAGGATGATCGAAAAAATAAGCGCGGCAACAATTGTAAACTTACCTACTACAACCATCTTCTTTTCGCTGGCATCTTTAACCATGTGCTTTTTGTAGATATCGAGCGTGAAAATGGTAGATATGCTATTTGCCTTACCGGCGAGCGAAGCTACTATTGCAGCCGTAAGCGCGGCAACCGAAAGCCCCTTTAACCCGGTAGGTAAAAACCCAAGTATAGCCGAATAAGCGTTGTCTGAATTAAAATGCCCGCCTGAAGACATCTCCTGTTGTAAGCCACCGTTTTTGTATAAAACATAAGCCGCAATACCCGGTAATACCACTATTATAGGCATAGCCAGTTTCATTAAACCGGCAAACAGAATGCCTGTGCGCGCGGTTTTTAAATCGGCACCCAGGGCCCTTTGGGTAATGTATTGGTTGCAACCCCAATAATTAAGGTTTACTATCCACTGCCCGGCAAAGTACATAGCTATACCCGGCAGTGCCAGGTATTTATTTATTTCGCTTTGCGGCGCACCCGGCTTGGGTTTGGCCATTATCATTTTAAAATGCTCGGGTGCATCTTTTAGCATAGCGTTTAAACCGGCCATGGCATCTTTGCCAAAACCAAATTTTTCGCTCACAAGGGTAAGGGCTATGTAGGTGGTTGCAAGGCCGCCTATCACTAGCACCAATACCTGTATTACATCGGTAAAGCCAATTACCTTCATACCGCCAAGGGTAATAAACAAGGCAAATACAGCTAATGCTATAATTATCTCGTGCAGGTAACCGCCACCGGCAAGGCTGTTAATAGCCAAAGCACCCAGGTATAGTATTGATGTAAGGTTTACAAACACATATAAAAACAGCCAAAATATGGCCATTACAAAGCTCACGGTTTCGTTGTAGCGCGTGTGCAAAAACTGCGGCATTGTAAAGATGTTATTTTTTAGATACACCGGTACAAACCAAACAGCCACTATAATTAGTGCTATTGCCGCCACCCACTCGTAAGCGGCTACGGCCAAACCTACGGCAAAACCCTGCCCGCTTGTGCCAATAAATTGCTCGGCAGATATGTTTGACGCGATAAGCGATGCCCCGATGGCCCACCAGGTAAGCGAGCCCTGCGCTAAAAAGAAATCTTTACTGTCTGATACGCCTTTTGTTTTTTTACTTCGGTAAACCCAATAACCATATCCCGATACTACAACAAAGTAGATGAAGAAGATGATGTAGTCTATGTGTGTAAACTTGTTCATAATTTGATTTGATTAATAAGGTTAATGGTTATTGATAAACAAGCAGCCCATCCCATCGCGGCTGCTTGTTTTAGTATAGTTTGGTTATCGGTAAGCTACTTCGTTCCAGCGCAATTCATTTCTAAACTGCTCTATAGTGGTGTTTTTGCCAATGCGTAAAAATTCAATACCGGCCATGTCTGCAAAGTCCTGCAGGTGTTCGGCAGTTAAATTTTGGCTGTAGGCGGTATGGTGTGCGCCGCCTGCATATATCCATGCTGCGCAACCTATTTTCATATCGGGCAATGGCTTCCAAAGCACACGGGCAACAGGCAAATTAGGCAGGTCGTTTTGTGGCTCAACAGCCTCTACCTCGTTTATCAGCAGGCGAAAACGGTTACCCATATCTATTAGCGATGCGTTAAGCGCGTTACCACCGGCTACGTTAAAAACCAAACGGGCAGGGTCGGCTTTGCCGCCAATGCCCAGCGGGTGTACTTCAAGTGATGCCTTGCCGTTGGCTAACGATGCATCAATCTCCAGCATGTGCGATCCTAAAACCAGCTCGTTATTCGGGTCAAAGTGGTAGGTGTAATCTTCCATAAAGGCGTTGCCGCCTGCAAGGCCGCTGCCCATTACTTTAAATGCGCGCACCAGCGCGGTAGTTTTCCAATCGCCTTCGCCTGCAAAGCCATAGCCATCGGCCATTAAACGCTGGGCAGCTATGCCGGGCAGCTGTACCATGCCATGCAGGTCTTCAAACGTATCTGTAAAACCTTTAAAGCCGCCATCTTCTAAAAACTTACGCAAGCCAAGCTCGATCTTAGCCGCCTCGTAAACGGATGAATATTTATCTCCACCTTTTTTTAGCGAGGCATCCATGTTGTACTCGGCTTCATATTTGGTGGTTAGGGCGTTAACTTCTGCCTCGCTTATGCTGTTTATTATGGCAACAAGGTCGCCAATACCGTAGCTGTTTACAGCAAAACCAAACTTGGTTTCGGCCTCTACTTTATCACCATCTGTAACGGCTACAAAGCGCATGTTATCGCCAAAACGGGCAAACTTAGCGCCCTGCCAATCGTGCCAGCCGGCAGCAGCGCGGGTCCAGCTATCAATCTGACCCAATACTTCGGTATCTTGCCAATGACCAACCACCACCTTGCGGTTTTTGCGCAGGCGCGATACCATAAACCCAAACTCCCTATCACCGTGCGCGCTTTGGTTCAGGTTCATAAAATCCATATCTATCGAGCTCCACGGAATATCGCGGTTGTATTGGGTATGCAGGTGTAGCATTGGCTTTTGCAGAATGTTTAAGCCGCGTATCCACATTTTTGCCGGCGAAAAAGTATGCATCCAGGTAATAATGCCTATGCAGTTTGGCGCTAAGTTGGCTTCCTGCAAAGTGGTGTATATTTCTTCGGTGCTTTTTACTACCGGTTTGTATACCACACGTACCGGAATTTGCCCGGCCTGGTTTAAACCATCGGCAATGTGTTTAGAGTGCTCGGCAACCTGCCTTAAAGTTTCTTCGCCATACAAGTTTTGGCTCCCGGTGATGAACCAAACTTCAAATGTTTTTAGATCGATCATTGTATATTTTTAATAATTGAGTGCTTTTTGGTTATATATTTTATGCTGCTAAGCTTACTGGCCATAATAAGAGTCGGGGCCATGCTTGCGTTCAAAATGTTTTTTTATCAGCGCGTCTTTAAGGCGCGGGGCATTGGGGTTTATTTGCTCGGTTAAGTAAGCCATGTGCGCTACGGTTTCTAAAACGGCGCTGTTATAAACCGCTTTATCTGCTGTTTTACCCCAGGTAAATGGCGCATGGTTGCCCACCAGTACCATCTCTACTTCTTCGTAGCTAAGGCCTAATTCTTTAAAATGATCTATGATCTGGAAACCCGTTTGGTATTCGTAATCACCCTGTATCATTGCATCGCTCATGGGCGGCGCGCATGGTACATCGGTAGTCAAATGGTCGGCGTGTGTGGTGCCAAAAATAGGAATACAGCGTTGCGATTGTGCCCAGGCCGTAGCAAAGGTAGAGTGGGTGTGTACTATGCCGCCTATATTTGGCCACTGCTTGTACAAAACCGCATGCGTTTGAGTGTCCGACGATGGTCTGTGGTTGCCTTCAATGGTTTGTCCATCAAAGTTTACGATCACCATTTTATCTGGCGAAAGTTCATCATAGGGTACACCGCTTGGTTTAATGGCAAATACACCCAGATCCCTGTCGGCGGCGCTTACGTTGCCAAAGGTAAAAAGCACCAGGCCCAGTTTAGGCAGTTGCATATTGGCCTCAAAAGCAATTTGCTTTATATGTTGATATTGGCTCATAACTAAGCGTTTTGAAGTTGCTTGTTTAAATTGGCATTGGTTTGCCCGGCAATATAGCCGCCCAGCTTTATATATTGCTGATAACGTTTTTGGTAAACGGCTTGCAATTGCGCATTAGGCTCGTAGCTTACATCAAAACCGCCGCCCATTGCCTGCATAGCCGCTTCTACGTTGGGGTGTATACCCGCTACAACTGCTGCAAACATAGCCGCGCCTAAAGCGCAGGTGTGTTTAAATTGATGTATGCGGATAGGCATGCCTAAAACATCGGCCATCATTTGCATAATATACGGCGATTTTTTTGCCACACCGCCTATACCGATAATGCCTTTAACCGGTATGCCCTCGCTTATAAAACGATCGACAATACTTTTTGCGCCAAAGCAGGTAGCCTCGGCCAGGGCACGGAAAACACGCGGGGCATCGCTGCCTAAATTTAAACCATTTATTACACCTTTTAATGCCTGGTCGGCATCCGGGGTGCGGCGGCCATTAAACCAATCGATCGCCAGTTCGCTTTGTTCATCAACGGGCAATAATGCCGCTTGCCTGCTTAGTTCGGGTATAATTAACTCTGATAGTTCTTCCTTTAGCGCTTCGGCGGTTGCTTTATCAATAGCGGTTGCCTGCGATAGCAGGTTATTTACCGGCCACGATATTAAATTTTTAAACCAGGCGTAAGTATCGCCAAAGGCCGATTGCCCGGCCTCTAAACCAGCCATACCCGGTATAACCGAACCATTTACCTGCCCGCAAATACCTTTAACCAGCTTGCCTTCTACATCTTTATTAGGGGCCACCAAAATATCGCAGGTTGATGTACCCATTACCTTGCTCAAGTAATAAGGCTCTATTTGCCCGCCTACGGCGCCCATATGGGCATCAAAGGCACCTGTGCCTACAACAACATCGGTACTAAGCCCTAACCTTTCGGCCCATTCGGTGCTTAAATTACCTGCTGCCTGGTCGGCGGTATAGGTATCGGTATAAAGTTTTTGGGTTATGCCCGTTAAAATAGGGTCAAGCGAACTAAAAAATTCATCGGGCGGTAAGCCGTCAAATTCTTCGGCCCAAAGGGCCTTGTGCCCGGCAGAGCAACGGCCACGTTTAATATCTTTAGCATTATTGCCGCCGGTTAGTAAAAACGGTATCCAGTCGCAATGCTCAACCCACGAGTGCAGGGCATCGTTAACTTCGCTATCTACCCTTACTGTATGCAATAGCTTGGCCCAAAACCACTCTGACGAATATATACCCCCTACATATTTAAGGTAGTTGGTGTCAAATTTAGTAGCGTGTTCGTTTATTTCTGCGGCTTCTTTTATGGCGGTGTGGTCTTTCCATAAAACAAACATGGCATTGGGGTTGGTTTTAAACTGCGGCAGTAAAGCCAGTGGGGTGCCTGTTTGGTCTACCGCTACGGGGGTAGATCCTGTGGTATCAACCGATATCCCTTTAATGGCTTTCGCAATAGCGGGCCCGCCTGCGCTGGCTATACAATCTTTTATGGTGTTTTCAAGTCCCTCAATATAATCGAGCGGGTGCTGCCTGAACTGGTTTTTTGATGGGTCGCAATACAGGCCATCGCGCCAGCGTGGATAATTAAATACCGACGAGGCAATCTCCTGGCCGTTAAGCGCATTAACAATTACCGAGCGAACGGAATCGGACCCATAGTCTATCCCGATCACAAACTGATCCTTACTCATACTTAGTTTATAATTGAGCGTCAAAATAACACTTATTTTTTTAACTGTTTATTTAACAATTAATATTTTTTTATTTTTTCTTTAAAATCAAGTGGTCATCGACGTAACTATTTGCAGATGTACTCGTAAAAGGAGTATTTCTACAAAAGAATACATCTATTTTTTACCTAATTAATCTAACTATTAACTATGAACACCGTTGTAATTTTATCTATTGCCTTAATTGTTCTTTTGACCATTTCTGTCCTGGCTTCGATGAAACACGAAAGTAGTATCAGCATCCCACAAGTAGAATTTACCGAGCTTGATTACCTGTACTCGTATCGTAACGCCTTAATAAAAGTATTACAGATAGAATCGGAATTGGATAGTGTAAGGTTTTCTTTAGATTATTACACCAATGGCCGCGATACTTTTTTTAGCCCCATAGAAACGCTGCATATAAAGCAACAAATTAAACAAAACATAAAAGAGCTTACTAACAGTTACGAGCAGGGCGCCCTGTCGTTAATTGAGTTTCATTACAGTCTTGATCATATGCTTAGGCAATTAGATGCCTTAATATTCAGGCCGGCAGCATAACTAATACAAGGCAAAGGCTTTTACCATAAAATACATTCGTTTATCAGCTTAGCAATACTTAAATAGTACTGTATATTTGTGATGAATGGTTAAGCCAATTACGATCCAAAATTTTTTAAAGTTAGACGGAAACATCCCTTTAACAGATGTGCGCACATCTGCCGAATTTGCGCAGGGGCATATTCCGGGCGCATTCAACATTCCGTTATTTACCAACGAAGAAAGGGTTAAAGTAGGCACTACCTACAAACAGGTAGGCCGCGAAGAAGCTATTTTATTAGGCTTTGATCTTACCGGCCCCAAATGGTCGGGTTTTATTAAGCAAGCCCTTGAAATTGCACCCGGTAAAAAAATTGGGGTACACTGCTGGCGGGGTGGTATGCGTAGCGGGGCTATGGCCTGGGCGCTTGACCTGTATGGCTTTGAAGTTTATTTGATACAGGGTGGGTACAAAACCTACCGCCGCTGGGTTCAACAGCTGTTTGGGCATACTTATCCGCTATGTATATTAGGGGGGATGACAGGCTCGGGCAAAACGCGCATATTACATCAGCTTAAGGTAATGGGCGAACAGGTAATAGACCTGGAGGACCTTGCACAACACCAGGGTTCATCATACGGTACCATGAACAAAATGGTGCAGCCAACACAAGAGCAGTTTGAAAACGACCTTGGATATCACCTCAGCAAACTAAACACCGCGCAACGCACATGGGTAGAGGACGAAAGCCTTACCATAGGTAAACGATCTATCCCCAATGCTTTTTGGCACCAAATGCGCGATGCCGTATTGATTGATATAAAGGTTGATGTACAGCAACGCATCGCATCATTAGCCCTTGAATATGGTGCTTTAGACAAAGATTTTTTAGTAGAATGTACCGAGCGTATACGCAAACGCCTGGGCCCCGAACAAACCAAACACGCGGTAGCGGCGATAAAGGAAAACCGCATGCCCGACTTTATAAAAATTGTATTGGTTTATTACGACAAAACTTACCGCGCCGGCTTAAGTAAGCGCGATGCGGGTAAAGTATTTCCGCTGGATATTTCCGGCGAAGATGTAGTAGCTATGGCCAACCAAATTTTAAATTTTACCCATAACCTTCCAGTAAACGAAACAGTAGCCTGATTGATGGAAAACACAACAGTTAAACTAACCCAATACTCGCATGGCGCGGGCTGTGGCTGTAAAATAAGCCCTGCCATATTAGATAAAATATTACACAGCCCCGTAGTCCAGCTGCCCGATGCAAGGCTATTGGTAGGCAACGATAAACGCGACGATGCCGCGGTGCTGGATATGGGTAACGGCACGGCGCTGATATCAACCACCGACTTTTTTATGCCTATAGTTGACGACGCTTACGATTTTGGGCGCATTGCATCGGCCAATGCTATAAGCGATGTATATGCCATGGGCGGTAAGCCCTTGCTGGCCATAGCCATATTGGGTTGGCCAATTGATAAGCTACCCCCCGAAGTTGCGCAAAAGGTGTTAGAGGGCTCGCGGGCGGTTTGTGCCGAGGCGGGTATCACTTTAGCGGGCGGGCATAGTATTGATTGCCCCGAGCCGGTATTTGGATTGGCCGTAAATGGTATAGTAAATATCCCCCGGCTTAAACAAAACTCAACCGCTACGGCTGGTTGCAGGCTATATTTAACAAAGGCATTGGGTGTAGGTATACTATCCACCGCGCAAAAACGTGGTATATTAAAGCCCGAAGATGCTGCCATAGCCTTAAAAAGCATGACGACCTTAAATAAATTAGGCGAGCTGTTTGGGCAGATAGACCACATAACGGCCATGACCGATGTAACCGGCTTTGGCCTGCTTGGCCATCTGAGCGAAATGTGCGACGGCAGCGGACTAGCCGCTGTTATTGAATTTGATAAAGTGCCGGTGATAAATTCCCTGCCTTATTACCTGGCTCAAAAGTGTTTCCCCGGGGGTACGCAACGCAACTGGAATAGCTACGGGCATAAAATAGGGCCTGTAACGGATGAACAGCGCTACATACTGGCCGACCCGCAAACCAGTGGCGGTTTGTTAGTTGCAGTACAACAGGATGGCTGCCCCCAGTTTGAACAATTAATGCAGCAGCAGGGGCACAGCTTTACATCATTCGGCTGGTTAAAGCCGCAGGATGGCGGGCCGCTCATCAGCCTAGTGTAGCGCGGGTTTATTGGCTAAGCTCGGTTAAATAGGCGATGAATTTTTTGTTAGTATAATCTGCCGCGCCTTCGTGCTTTAAAACCACCTGGCCATTTTTGTTGATGATAACCGTTGTGGGGATAGATTGCCCTATAAAGCCATCGGGAATATCACTTGCCATATTATACACAGGCAGCGCATACCCATTCTTTTGCATAAATGTCACCGATTTGCCGAAATCGCCGTCAACATCTACAGGTATAATAAGCACATTGGGGTTGTTTTTAAACTGCAGGTATAATTGGTTTATAGATGGCATTTCGGCAATGCAGGGCGGGCACCAGGTAGCCCAAAAGTTTAGGATGATCACTTTGCCCTTTTGTTCGCCGGTGTTTAAGGTTTTGCCATTGGGCAAGGTAAACAGCAGTTCGGGCGCTTGCATTACCTGGTTATTCGCGGTGGTGCTATTTGCCGCAGGTGGCTGAAAAAGGCCCACCTTCATCAAACCCTCAATTAAAAATGCTTTGCTTTTGGGGCTAACTAACAGGGTTACTACAAATAGCACCAGCAAGGCTGTGCTGATGTTAGACCAATTGATGTATTTTTTATTCATGCTATTAATGCGGCAATTTAGCTTTTAATAAGCCATAAAGGTAAGTGCCCAGTAATGCGCCTGCTACTACAATTGCCATGCTTAAATAACCATAGCCAATATTTACAAACATAGGGCCGGGGCATGCGCCTGTTAAGGCCCAGCCTAAGCCAAAAATAGTACCGCCGATGATATACTTCGGCCAGCTTTTATCCTTATTGTGGAATAGGATAGGCTCACCCGAAAAATCTTTGATGTCGAATTTTTTAATCAGGAATACGGCAATTGTGCCCAACACAACCGCTGTACCTATAATGCCATACATATGAAACGACTGGAAGCGAAACATCTCTTGTATGCGATACCACGATACCGCCTCGGACTTGGTCATGACGATGCCGAAAATAATACCTGCGACGATGAATTTTATACCCTTCATATCGCTAATAGTAAAGGGAGTAAAAAGTGGGTCATGATGAGGCCGCCGGCAAAAAAGCCGATAACCGCTATCAGCGAAGGTAATTGCAGGTTTGATAAACCGCTTATGGCATGCCCCGAAGTGCAGCCACCTGCGTACCTGGTACCGAAACCTACCAGCAAGCCCCCGCCCAGCAAAAGCAATATGTTTTTTAAAGTCACCGACTGTATACTAAAAAGCTGCGAGGGGTTTAATTGCCCGTCGAAATGGATGCCGATAGCGGCAAGGTCCTTAATGGTAGCGGTAGATAGCTGCAAGGGTATATCGCTTTTTAGCACAGTAGCCGATATTAACCCGCCTAATACCGAACCAACTAAAAACAACAGGTTCCATTTTTGAGCCTGCCAGTTAAAATCAAAAAATTTAACGTGCTTACCTGCCCCGGCCATACTGCAAATAGTACGCAGGTTTGACGAAAACCCAAACGATTTACCAAAGTAAAGCAACAACACCATAATACCGGCTATTGCCGCACCCGATGTATACCAGGGCCAGGGTTGGCTAAGTAAATTAAGCATGCGTGTAATTTACAAGCAAAACTGCAATTTTTATAGGAGTATACGGGTGGTTAATTTATAGGGGAATTGTAAAATAGTAAAATGTGATGTTTCTTGTCCTATCACTCGCCGCCATACAACGATTATCTAATGCGACATATTGACTAATAAACTATGTCTTTGCGAGGCCCATGCAAGGGGTTGAGCGATGGCGGGCCGTGGCAATCTCGTCGCGTTTGGTTTTTTTTTCGTTGCCTTCAGCCCGTGGTTCTGCCCGTTTTGCAGGTCAAGTCCCCGGGCGGCAAAGAAGCCTTTTTGCTGAATGAATTTTTGCTTCTTTTGTTTCAGATAGCTGATGCTGCTATAAATACTTAAAAATATTTTTCATTTTGTTTTTATTAGAAATTATCCGGTTTTGCTACCATTGCTTTATTTAATGATTCAATAGCACTCAAAACGGCTTTATTAACTGAAATTATCATCTTTTTTGATTGCCCTTTACTAAATGCGTTATCGGGCTTTTTACCTAACAAATTGTTTATAAAACCCTCAAGAACATAATCTTGGTTTGTATATGCATTTGGTTGAGGAGTTACCATTAAATCATAAAATTTATATCGATACTTGCCGTCTCTACAATCAATTTGCATTGTTAACTTATTTTGATAAGTAAAAGTGATTAACTGCTTCCAATAAATAGTATAATTCCTTTACCTATAATTCTGCCGGATTCTTTATCTTCATTTTGAATTACATCTTTAGAGCTATTAAAATAGTCTACAAACCATTGTTTTGCATTTTTAAAAAGGTCTTTTTGTAATGCGCCTGGGGTTTCAACAATGCCCTCATAAACGACACTTTCATCTTTAATCGGGATATTTAAACCCAATGTATCTTTTTGAGCCTTAGCTTCAAAGCATATTATTATTAAAGCTATAAAAATGCTAGCCTTTTTCATTTTCGGTTTTGGTTTAGAGTATCAAATATATAAATTTCAGTTATTAAGCAGTTTTATTGGTTTATTTAATAAATCATGTACAAACAGCTGGCCTGCTAAATGTTTTGGTCCAACAGTTATATAGTCTCCTTTCAAGACAAAAGAAGTAGCCTTCCCGCAGCAATGAGCGGGCCTTGTATGTTTGAAGTAAACAGTTCGTTAAACGCGAGGAGATTGCCGCGTCGCTATCGCTCCTCGCAAAGACATGGTTTATTAGGTGTGGTTTGTCACTTGTCCTATCAGGAGATTGCTTCATTCTTCGCAATGACGGGCGGAGAGATATGGCGGCGAGCATGGCGGCGAGTGGTTCGACTGGCTCACCATGACGGAGTTTATAACTTAACGATTAAACCCCTCCCTGCCCTCCCAAGGGAGGGAATTGGATGCATGGCGATTAACACACCCCTAACCCCTCTCGAGAGGGGAACTTGCTTTCGTAGCTCCGGGTCAGCAAAGCAGCTTCGGGCGGAAGCGGGCAGAACAATGGTGGCCCCGTGCGTGGCAAGGGCATAGGAAATTTTGCTGAAGTGCAGGCCGTGAGCGAACGACAGTAGGGCAAAAGATTCCAGCCCGTGGTTATGCCCGCTTTGCAGGGCAATGGCCCCGTGCGGCAAAGAAGCCTTTTTGCTGA
>VCCI02000008.1 GCA_005938025.2 Inquilinus sp. KBS0705
TCCGGGCTTTTGTCTACGTATCAAACTGCGGGCCATTGATAACCAGTAGTGCCTGCACGTCTTCTTTGTCTTTACCCAACTGCAGGGTTAACTCTTCGAGCGAAGAGAATTTAATATCACCGCGTACAAAATGTAAAAATTCCATGCGCAATTGTTTATTGTATATGTCGCCGCTAAAGTCAAATATATTTACCTCGATATTGCGGGTCATGCCGTTAACGGTTGGGCGGTGGCCAATGTAGGCCATGCCGGCGTATTCTTTACCCTCTACCTTCACCTTTACAGCAAAAATGCCATCGGCAGGTATTAGCTTATAGCGCTCTTCCAGCATCAGGTTAGCTGTGGGATAGCCTAACTGGCGGCCTAACTGGTCGCCGCGTATCACCTTGCCTGTTATAAAAAACGGATATCCCAAGCATTCGTTGGCTACATATATTTCATTGGCTAACAAAGCAGCCCGTATACGCGTAGAACTGATGGCTACGTCGTTAATATCCTGCTCGGGTATCTCAACCACCTCAAAACCATATTGTGGCGCCAGGCGCAGCAAATCCGCTAATCCGCCTTGCCTGTCCTTGCCAAAACGATGGTCGTAACCTATCACAATTTTTTTGGTGCCTATTTGGTTCACCAAAACATCGCGTATATAAGCCTCGGGCGATTGGTTAGAAAAATCCCGGGAAAATGGTGTAATTATTAAATGATCTACGCCTAACTGTTCAAGCAGTTCAGCTTTTTCATCCATCGTGGTGATCAGCTTGATGCTTTCGTCTTCGGGATGCAGTATCATCCGCGGATGCGGGAAAAAAGTTAAAATAACCGTTTCGCCACCCGATGCATCGGCAAGTTCTTTAATGCGCGATATGATCTTACGGTGCCCAATGTGCACGCCATCAAAAGTACCAATGGTAACCACGGCATTTTTAACAGGCTCAAACTCGTCTATATGGTGATAAACCCTCATATTATTGCCACAAAGGTAAACGCAGAAAGCACAAAGCAGAAAGGTTTTTGTTTATTCAATATAATATTTACAAACCGGGCGTTTCAGCAGGTGCCGATTTTAAGTTGCGGATGGCAGCCACCAGGTCCATAACTTCGTGTGCATCCTCTATCCGGTAATTGCCGCTTCGCGTTCTTCGCAATGCCGATAGGTAGGCACCGTTATTCAGGGCAGCGCCAAAATCGTTTATTAATGATCGTATGTAGGTGCCTTTGCTGCATACTACTCTAAAATCAACTTCGGGCAGTTCTATACGTGTAATTTCAAATTCGCTGATGGTTACATTGCGCAGACGCAGTTCTACATCTTCGCCACGGCGGGCCTTTTCGTACAGGCGCTCGCCATCAATTTTTATAGCCGAGTGGGCGGGTGGATATTGCTGTATATCGCCAGTAAATTGCGCGGTGGCGCCCTTTATTTGGTCGTTGGTTAAATGGCCGGTTTCAAACTTGGCCTCAGGTTCGCTTTCCAAATCGTAGGTAGGGGTGGTAGCACCTAATATCATGGTACCCGTATACTCCTTTTCCTCAGCCTGGAAGGTATCTATCTGCTTGGTCATTTTACCGGTGCAGATAATGAGCAGGCCGGTAGCCAGGGGATCAAGCGTGCCGGCGTGGCCCACCTTTAGTTTTAATGGCTTAAATGAATTGCGCAGTTTGCCAACTACATCAAAGCTTGTCCACTCGTAGGGTTTGTTAACCAGTAATAGCTGGCCGTCGGCAAAATCTTGAATACTATTGAAGGAATTGTTGCTCAATACCGGATGCTTAAATAACTTGTAAGTTGTGGCCGCTTACGTATAGGATGATGATAACGCCACCTACCAAAATACGGTACCAGCCAAATAGCTGAAAACCGCGTTTCTCTAAAAAAGTAATAAAGGTTTTAATAGCTAACAAGGCTACTATAAAGGCGATAACGTTACCAATAGCCAGCAGCTTTATCTCCTCGCCGGTTACTACGTGGCCTTCTTTGTAAAAATCGTATAGTTTTTTAGCGGTGGCTGCAAACATGGTTGGTACCGCTAAAAAGAATGAGAATTCGGCAGCAGCCTTACGGGTAAGTTTTTGCGACATACCACCTACAATTGTAGCCGCAGAGCGCGAAGTACCGGGTATCATAGACAAGCACTGGAAAAAGCCGATCTTTAAAGCCGTTAAGTAGCTGATCTCTTTTTCTTCTTTAACATCGGGTTTGTTAAACCATTTATCAACAAACAGCAGTATTATACCACCAATAAACAGGGTGATGCCTACGGTTAAAGCACTCTCTAAAAGCGCGTCAATTTTTTTGCTAAACAGCAGCCCAAATACAGCGGCGGGTATAAACGCTACCAATAGTTTGTAATAAAAATCGAGTGTTTGAAAAAAACGTTTAAAGTATAATACCACTACCGATAGTATGGCACCTAACTGTATGGCCACAGTAAACAGTTTTACAAAATCATCGCTTTGTATACCCATTACCGATGATGCAATGATCATGTGCCCGGTTGATGATATCGGCAAAAACTCGGTGATGCCCTCTATAATAGCAAGGACAATTACGTGGATAATATTCATTATTTAGTTGACGGCTTTTTTAGGATAGCATAAAAACCTAAAGCAAAACCGGCAAGCACAACAATAGGCGCTATAACAATTTTGGTGTTACTGTAAATATCGGTTGTGCCGCTCATTAATATAAAACCTAATGCTACCACCGCAATACTGATGATGAGCAAACGATAGTTTTCTTTACCAAAAATGAATTGTACAGGTATGGTGTTGTTTGTTTTTTCTGTTGATGCTGCCGTTGTTTTAACCGGGCCTGCAGGCTTAACTGTTTGTGCCATATATCTTATTATTAAATTCTTTATTGTTAATTATTATAAACTACCGGTAAAGATCGTAGATCTTTAAACGTAAAAATTTGTTAACCGCCAAAAACGTACTAAATGCCGATATAAATATACCAATACCTATAACGCCTATAAACACGATACCAAATTCGGTATAGCTTTGCAGTATAACTAGGTCGGGTATTTGTTTGTTGGCTATGTAAAGGGTGCCTATTAATATTACAATAGATATTAAAGCGCCTAATAAGCCATGCCATATGCCATACAGCAAAAATGGCTTGCGTATAAAACCTTTAGTAGCGCCTACCAATTGCATTGATTTTATTAAAAAACGCTGCGAGTAAATAGCCAGCCTTATAGTGTTGTTTATTAACGCTACTGACAGTATTACAAATATACCGGCAAACACCAATATAATTAAGCTAATGGAGGTAAGGTTCTGGTTCATTTGGTCAACCAACGATTGTTGGTATTTTACCTCTTTAACCAATGGGTTTTTTAATAGTTCAGCTTTAAATTTGTCTATACCGGCATTGTTGGCGTAGTCCGCCTTTAGGTAAACATCTAAGGATTGAGATAAGGGGTTGTAGCCCAAAAATTTTACAAAGTCTTCGCCAAGATCTTTTTGCAGGTTGCGTGCCGCCAGCTCCTTGCTAACATATTTGGTTTCTTTCACCATTACATTGGCATCCAGTTGTTTTTGCAATTGCAGCACATCAGTTTCATGAGCCGAGTCGTCCATAAAAATGTTTAACACTATGTTTTCTTTTACATAGCGCGACAGGTTATTGGCATGTACCAATATTAAGCCCAGCAGCCCTATCATCAACAAAACCATGGCTATACCAAAAACGGTAGATATATATATCGTTTTTACTTTTTTAGACGATTCGCTTGCTTCAAATTCTTCCATAATGCTTTATATATGCTGCGCGTAAGTTGCGAAATTAACAAACGCGCCCTAAAGGTAAAAGTTTATGGCTGATTATTAACAATATTTAACGCAAGGCAAGGTATGGCCTCTAAACAAAACCCACAACTGCCTGTTAATACATCATGACAACACCAGCAAACAATCATGATAAACCATCGCCGGCAGATACCCCTACCAACAGGCCAAATGATGAAGGCCATAAAAGCGTGGTAAAAAAGGAAGATAAGGAATATCATGCCGACGAACCTGAACAGGAAAACGTCGCAAAATATTACGAAAACCGCGAACAGCCGGTACAAACAGTTAAGGACGCGCCCAAAGCCGATCAGCCCGATGCAAGCGATGATGATGCCCGCCGCCTGGAGTCAAAGTAAATTATAAGGGTTTGGCTATACCTGCCGAGTTAAACTGCAGATCGTACAGTTTGCGGTAATAGCCGTTATCAATCCGCAATAGTTCCTGGTGGGTACCCATTTCTTTTATCTCGCCATGATCAAGCACTATTATCTTATCAGCATTTTGTATGGTAGATAAACGGTGTGCTATCACAATAGCTGTGCGGCCTTGCATCAGCTTGTTAATTGCATTTTGTATCAGCAGTTCGGTTTCGGTATCTACCGAAGAGGTAGCCTCATCCAATACCAATATAGCCGGATTATAAACAAGGGCCCGTATAAACGATATGAGTTGCGCCTGCCCGGCCGATAGCGTTGCGCCACGCTCCATTACGTTGTAATCGTACCCGCCGGGTAACCGTTCAATAAAATCGTGCGCGCCTACATCTTTTGCCGCTTTAATAATTTCGTCGCGGGTGATGTTGAGATTATTCAGACTGATGTTGTTGGCAATGGTATCTGTAAACAAAAAAACATCCTGTATAACCGTGGCAATTTTGGATCGCAGGTAGTTTACCCGGTATTCCCGGATGTCTATATCATCAACTTTCACCTCACCTTTACCAATATCATAAAAACGGTTAAGTATATTGATGGTTGATGATTTACCCGCACCGGTTGCACCAACCAATGCCAGCGTTTCGCCGGGTTTAATATGAAAGCTGATATCTTTAAGTACCCAGTTCTCGTCGTTGTAGGCAAACCAAACTTTGTTGAACGCTATTTCGCCGGCCAAATTTGCGGGTGCCAGCTTGCCGTTATCAGTAGCTACTTCGTCGGTATCTAATACTTTAAAAATACGGTCGGCACCTACCATACCCATTTGTAGGGTGTTAAACTTATCGGCCAACTGACGTATCGGGCGAAAAAGCATATTAAGCAAAACAATAAACCCGGTAATAACACCCGGTGTAATGCCGCCCGGCGAAGCCGAAAGGCTGTGCAACTGCTGATCATTTAAAATACGCTTACAGCCATACCATACCAACAGGGCCATACAAATGGCAAACAAAATCTCTACCACCGGGAAAAAGATAGAGTAATACCAGTTAGAGCGGATGTTGGCATCGCGATACTTTTGGTTTACCGCCTTAAACTTGCGCATCTCCTGGTCTTCGCGGGAAAAATATTGGATGATGCTTATCCCGCTGATGTGTTCGGCCAAAAAGGTATTAAGTTGCGCCACCTGGGTGCGGACTTCCTGAAACGATGATTTAATAGCCTCTTTAAATACATAGGTTGATGCAAATAAAAACGGCATAGGTATAAGCGTTATTAAAGCTAATTTCCAATCCTGGTAAAGCATATAGCCAATTACAGCGAATACCAGCAGCATATCGCCCATTATGGATATCAATCCCTCCGAAAATATATCAGCGATGGTTTCCAGGTCGGATACTGTACGTGTGATGAGCATACCTATAGGGGTACGGTCGAAATATTTTAAGCGCAGGCTGGTGATGTGGTTAAAAATATCTATCCGCAGGTCTTTAATAACCGATTGGCCCAACGAGTTGGTCAAAAAGGTCTGATAATACTGCGCTATAGTCTGAACCAGCAGCTGCCCTATCATCAACTCTATCATCAATACCAGGCCGCTGTAATTATTTGTAAGGATGTATTTATCAAGTGTTAGCTGTATCAGTATGGGTTGTACCAAAGCAATAGCCGCCAAAAAAATGGTAAGGAATGCTGCCAATATAAAAACACCCATGTACGGTTTTACATAGTGCATTACCCGGCGCAATAATTTCCAGTCTAAGGCTTTACCTGTTACTTCACTCATTTTTTACTTAAAATTCAAAGCTCTAAAACCTAAATTCTAAATTCTAAAAAAACGCTTTAGAGTTTAGCTTTTAGAATTTAGCGTTTCACATTTATATATAAGGATATTTTACTTCTGTTAAGTACAAGCCGCACGCGGGTACACTCATGCCTGCTTTGCTGCGGTTTTTGCTTTCAATTATTTGGCGTATATCTTCGGGCTGCATTTCGCCTTTGCCCACCATCATTAATGTGCCCACAATGGCGCGTACCATATTACGCAAAAACCTGTCAGCAGATATATGGAAAACCATGCCATTAGCTATTTGTACCCACTCTGCTTTTACAATTTTACAATTATTGGTTTTAGTTTGGGTATTCGATTTGCTAAAACAGCTAAAATCTGAGTATTCCATGATAATTGCAGCCGCTGTGTTCATCAGCTCAAGGTTAGGCCTATCGCGCAACAACCACGAGTAGCCATGCAAAAATGGATCCTTTTCAAAATGCACATGGTACTCGTAGCTCCGTAAAGTGGCATCAAACCTTGCATGCGCTTCGGGTACTACCGGTATAATGCGTTTAATGGCGATATCATGCGGCAGTAGGGCGTTTACACTTCGCTGGTCCATGGTCCATGGTCCATGGTCTATGGTCTCTATGTCAAAATGCGCAAAATATTCTTTTGCATGCACGCCGGTATCCGTGCGGCCGCAGCCGATGGTTTCAATAGGCTGGCGCAGCAAGGTACTAAGTGCTTTGTTTAATAGCTCCTGTATGCTTACGGCATTTTGCTGTACCTGCCAGCCATGGTACTTGGTACCATCGTAACTCAGCTTAATAAAATACCGTTGATTTGACACGCGGCAAAGTTAAGCTTTGTTATAGAGGTTGCAAGGGTTAAAAATGTTGCAAAAGTTGAATTTATAAGCTATTTATATCTGCTATATTTGCGCAGTTAACGTTTATAACAAAGCAACATTTACAATTACAATCATGCTACAACGAATACAATCTATATACCTGTTATTTGCCTCACTGGTGCTTTTTGGCCTGTTTATTTTCCCTTTAGCGCATGGCATTTATGTTAACGGCAAACTGGTGAACATTATGGTTACCGGCGTTTACGAAAACATAAACGGGCAGGACCAGCACACCCAAACCTTTACCGCGCTAATTGGCATGACTGCCATAGCGGCTTTAATACCCCTGATAGTAATATTTATGTACAAAAACCGCAAGCAGCAAATAACATTATGCTACAGCGCCGTGTTATTACTTATTGGCTACAGCTTTTGGATGGCACAAACAGTAAAAAAAGTTGTCGGCGATATTACCCTCGAGTATAAAAATATGGGTATAGGCCTGTTCCTTACTTCTCTAAGCATCATCCTTATCATTTTCGCTGTAAAAGCCATTCAAAGAGATGAGAAACTGGTAAAGTCAGCAGATAGGTTAAGGTAGTTTTAATTAAACCTGCCATACTTCTCAATCTTCCTATATGGCTTGGCAAAAAAATCGCCAACTACCTGGTTAAACATATCGTGGTAAACCAAAGGTGTAGAGTGGCCTGAATTTGGCAATATCCACAGGTACGACTTTTTAATAGCTTCAGCAATAAGCAATGTGTGCTTGGTGTTGATCACATCATGGTCGCCACCTATTACCAGCGTGGGGCAGGTAATTTTGCTTAGTGCTTCTACCTTTATATTGGGCTCGTAGGATAGCAAGTGCAATAATTTTACATCATTCTTTTGCTCATCAGTAATACTTTTCATCTTTTTAATAGTATCCTGCGCAATCTTGTTTTGCTTCATAACCATGGTATAAACAAAGGGATCAACGGCTGTACTATCGGGCCATAAATTAGCGCCTGTAACAGCAAGTTTCTTCACTTTGTCAGGATGGTTTATAGCCAATAACAAGCCTTCTATCCCTCCGTCGCTCCAGCCTATTACATTAGCTTCTTTCACTTTCAAATGCTCCAGCAGGCCGTTAAGGTCATCGGCCATCATTTCGTAACTGATGGAATCTTTGTTATCTATTGATTTTCCCTGCGCGCGGCTATCTGCCAATATTACCCGGTAATTTTTTGCAAAGTATGGTATTTGGTATACAAAATTTTTGATCGACCCGCCGTTACCATGTATAATGAGCATGGGTTCGCCTTTGCCATACACTTCGTAATACATATTAAACCCGCGCTGGGTTACAAATTTACCAACCGCCTTGTTACGGCCGTACATGGTAGTATCCATCGGGTTTTTCTGCTGCGCATAGCAAAGGCTGGCGGTAAGCATACATAGTATAGCTAAGGTTGTGGCTTTAAGGTTTTTCATGCTTGTTTTTTGTATGCATTAAATATATATAATATATCAAACCATTATACCATGTATTAATACTTCTAACAAACTATACTTTGCTAATACTATTACTGCACTAAATCAAAAACAAATCCCATAAAAAACTTGCTGATATTTAGTATGTTATGGCAGGTTATAGCATAAATTTTATCATTATTAAAAATTTGCAAATTGGTATTTGATTAATAATTTATAAATAGTACCTTTGCAGCCGATTTGGCGATGTAGCCAAATACGTTATTTTAATTCATGAACCCATTTATTAATCTGGGAATCCGTCATGATATTGTTAATGCCATCTCTGAGTTAGGATTTGAAAATCCTACGCCAATCCAGGAACAGTCAATTCCGGTATTGTTAACAGGCAGCAACGATTTTGTCGGATTAGCCCAAACAGGGACCGGTAAAACAGCTGCTTTTGGACTGCCGCTATTAGAACTGCTCGATTTCGAAGAAAATCATCCGCAAGCGCTTGTTTTATGCCCAACACGTGAACTTTGTTTACAGATCACGAACGACATTAAAAACTACGCCAAAAAAATGAACAACGTTAACGTTGTTGCCGTTTATGGCGGTGCAAGCATTCAAGATCAATTACGCCAAATTAAACGCGGTGTACAGATAGTTGTTGCTACACCCGGCCGTATGCTCGACATTATTAACCGTAAAGCGATCGATTTTTCGCAGGTTAAGTTTGTAGTATTAGACGAGGCTGATGAAATGCTCAACATGGGCTTCCAGGAAGACATTGACAGTATCTTATCTACCACTCCGGACGAGAAAAAAACATGGCTATTTTCAGCCACTATGCCTTCTGAAGTTAGAAGGATCGCTAAAAAATACATGGATAACCCTTTTGAGTTAACCATGGGCGAAAAAAATACAGGTAACGTTAATATCGACCACGAGTACTATGTAGTACGTGCCCGCGATAAATATGCTGCTTTTAAGCGTATTGTTGATAATAACCCCGAGATTTTTGGTATTGTATTTTGCCGTACCAAAATTGAAACTCAGGAAATTGCCGAATCGCTAATAAAAGACGGTTACAACGCCGACTCTTTACACGGCGACTTATCGCAACAACAACGCGATAAGGTAATGAAACGCTACCGCGAACGCAGCTTGCAATTGTTAATTGCTACTGATGTTGCCGCACGGGGTATTGATGTTAACGACGTTACACACGTTATTAACTACTCGTTACCTGATGAGATAGAAAATTACACCCACCGAAGCGGCCGTACAGCCCGTGCCGGTAAAACTGGTGTATCTATCGCTATCATCAACAGTAAAGAGCTTGGTAAAATTCGCCAGATAGAGCGTGTTATTGGTAAAAAGTTTGTAAAAGCCGAAATACCAACCGGGTTTGATGTTTGCGAAAAACAACTATTTGCATTAATACATAAAGTACATAATGTAGAGGTTAACGAAGCTCAGATAGAGCAATACATCCCACGTATTATGGATGAATTTGCCGAGTTAAGCAAAGAAGAAGTTATTAAACGCTTTGCATCGTTAGAGTTTAACCGCTTTTTAGATTATTATAAAAATGCACCCGACCTTAACGCCCCTGCAGATGATTTCCGCAGAGATGGCGAGAGAGGCGACCGCGGTATGCGCGACTCGGGTGGTAAATCAGAATATACACGCTTGTTTATCAATTTAGGTAGTGTTGATGAATTTAACCGCGGCGATTTGCTGGGTTACATTTGCAACAACTCTAAAATAAGCGGCCGTACTGTTGGTAAAATTGATGTTAAAGGTGTTTACTCTTTCTTTGAAGTAAACAACGGCGATGTTGAGCAGGTAATGAATAACTTTAAAGGCGTTGAGTTTAAAGGCCGCGAAGTTAGGATAGAAGTATCTGGCGAAGGTACCAGCAGCCCACGCAGTGGCGGTAGCGATAGACGCGAAGGTGGTTACCAAAGGCGCGAAGGCGGCGGCGGTTACAACCGCGACAGAAATAGTGGTGGTGGCGATAGACGCGAAGGCGGTTTTAACAGAGACAGGAACAGAAGCGCCGGTGGCGGTGGTTTCCGCGACTTTTCTGGCAAACCGCGCGAAGAACGCCCGGAACGCCGCAGAAGATTCTAATAGTAAAATTAGTTTAGTTAGTTAGTTTTCATAGCTCCCGTGGTTGGGAGCATAGTTTTAGTTTAGTTTTGTTTACAAAGCCTCTCGTTTGCGCCAGCACTCGGGAGGTTTTTGTTTAACGGGTAAACTCAACCATTACCGAATCGGGGAACATTAAATTAAGGTTATGGTCGTCCAGCTTTTGTATTACAAACCTGGTGTAAGGCTGGTTGCCCTCAAATGATGTAAATATGCTATCGGCCTTTACAAAATAGTCTTCGGCATTTTGTTCGTCATTATCCATAATAAACTTTTTGCCGGTTATTTTTAAGCTGGTATTACCTGTTTTTCCTTTCCAATTGCCCTGTAATTTAGCCGGGGCGGTACTACTATTACCGCAGGCAACAAAAACCAATGCAAAGGCAACAAAAACGTGTATAAATATCAGCGCGTAATTTTTCATTTGTATCTAAGGTATAAAAAAGCATCTGCCAATGGCAGATGCTTTCAGGTTTGTTAATTTTCAGGCTTATCAACCAGCTCGGCCTTGGGTACATATACCTTATGGCCCTTTGTGTTGATGTAATAATAAGCCGAGTTTTTATCAATATAAATAGATTGGCCGCCCGGTGCAGCCTTTCCTTCATATTTTTTATCCGCCACGGCTGCTGCTCCTTTTGCCGCTACCTCTGATGTTTTGTGACCTACCTTTTTAGCAGTTGTTGATGTGGCGTGGCCAACATCTTTAGCTGCGCTTGAGGTGGCATGCCCTACCTTTTTAGCGGTGCTGCCTATCTTTTGGCCAACGGTTGTATCTTTATGTGTTTGCGCGTTGCTTTGTGCTGCGATAAATAAACCCGAAGCAAACAAAGCTGTTTTAAACAAATTTTTCATGATGTGATGTATCAATTAAGTTAACTGCTTAATTAACTCAATTTTTCTGCCAGTTTGCGCATTTCTGCCACAGGGGAACTCTTCTTGTATAAAATAGCGTAAACAGCCTCGCAAATGGGCATATCTACCTTGTATTCTTTATTAACCTGGTGTAGGCAATTTACTGCATAATATCCTTCGGCAATCATATTCATTTCTAACTGTGCCGATGTTACGGTGTAGCCCTTTCCTATCATATTACCAAAGGTGCGGTTGCGGCTAAACTGCGAATAGGCTGTAACAAGCAGATCGCCCAGGTAGGCCGATTCTTTTATGTCACGATCTATAGGATGCACCACGTCAACAAAACGTTCCAGCTCGCGTATGGCATTTGATATTAATACCGACTGAAAATTATCGCCATAACCTACCCCATGGCAAATACCACTGGCAATAGCATATACGTTTTTAAGCACAGCGCCATACTCTGTCCCGTAAATGTCGTCAGATACGATGGTCTTGATATACCGGGTGCTTAGCATTCCCGCAAATTCGGCTGCAAGGGCCGTATCCTGCGATGCGATAGTGAGGTACGATAGTTTCTCCAACGCCACCTCCTCGGCATGGCAAGGGCCGCTTATCACCAAAAAGTGATCAAAGGGTATATTATAGTTTTCGTGCAAAAACTCCCCTATTATCTGGTTTTCATCAGGTACTATCCCCTTAATGGCCGATACTATTTTTTTACCTGCTAAATCTTGGGGCGTAATACCGGCCAGGGCTTCTTTTAAAAATGCCGCAGGTACATTCAGCAATATAAAATCAGATTTTTGAATAAGCGCTTTAAGATCTGTAGAGATGTTATCTGCAGGCACTTTTATCTCTACAGAGCTAATGTAGTTAGGGTTATGCCCAAATTTTTGGATATGTTCTACCGCCTGCCGATTGCGCATCCACCAAAAAATCTCTTTTTCGGTAGTGTTGTCAGTAAGCATTTTAACGTTGGCTGTTGCCCAGCTGCCACCACCAACTACGGTAATTTTGTTTTTTTGATCAACCATTAATAAGTAAATGTACCCGCAGGCTATTGGTTTTGCTTAATAGCACAAATTAATGAATTTTTATGCACAAAAGCAGAAAGCGGGAAGCTTAAAAGCAGAAAGCACAATACTTTCACTTTTAAGCTTCCCGCTTTTATATTTAGCCTTAGCTAATTAGTCTTTCTTTGCGTCGCCGCTAAATAGTTTGGCTTTATCTACCTTCTCTACTATCATACCATCGTTTAGGGTTTTTGATATGGCTGCAAAAGGGGCCGATACTACATCTTCGCCACCTTTTAAGCCCGATAGCACTTGTATATAAGTATCATCCTGTATACCTGTGGTTACTTCAACCTGCTTAACTTTATTGCCCTGCAGCACAAATACATATTGCTTGGCCGGCGCGGCAATAGTAGTTTTCTTGTCATCAGTTTTACCATTATCAGCACCAGCTGGTTTCTTCTGGTCGCGGGTGGTTACCGATTGTATTGGTACCGATAACGCTTTTACATGACTGGTTTGTATATCAACAGTAGCAGTAAGCCCCGGGCGGAACGGCGAGTGATTTTCGGCATTTTTCCTTAACAGGTCAAGGTACGATTGCTCGGTAATACGCACTTTAACGGTAAAGTTTGTTACCTGGTCGGCGTTGGTACCTACAACATTTGCCGAGCTACCAATTTCTATCACCTGGCCGGCAAATTTTTTGCCTAAAAACGCATCTATCTCAATTTGCGCCTGGTTACCTATTCCAATACGGTTAATATCATTCTCGTTCACATCTACATTAACATCAATTTTGCTCAGGTCAGAGATGGTCATTATTTCGGTACCGGCAAATTGCTGGGTACCTAAAACACGCTCGCCAATCTCTATCGACAGTTTTGAAACAACACCATCAACCGGTGCATATATAGTAGTTTTGGCCAGGTTATCCTGTGCTTCTTTTACTGATGCCTGCGACTGTGCCAAACCATAGGTTGAACCTATAACGTTTTGTTTGGCGGCTTCTAAGCTGGCGCGTGCACCTTCGTAATTTGCTTTAGCCTGTTCAAACTCGGCAACAGTAAGTACCTTTTTGTCGTACAATTCTTTACTGCGTTTGTATATCGACTCCTGGTTGGCAAAAGTAGCCTGCGATTGCTTTAGCATTTGCGATGAGTTACCTACGCTTGCCTTTTGTGTATTGTACGATGCGATAGCGCGGTCATATCCCGATTTTAATATATCAGGGCGAATGCGGCAAAGCAGCTGGCCTTTTTTAACCACGTCGCCTTCTTTAATTGGCAACTCTACAACCTCACCAGATACCTCGGGGCTTATTTTAACCTCAACGTGTGGCTTTATTTTACCACTGGCCGATACCGTTTCGTTAACATCGCGTGTGGCGGCCTTTTCAACCGCTACCTGTGTTAATTGTGGCTTACCTATAAGGCCGGTGGCTTTAGCTATAAGCAATAACACAATTAGTGCGCCTGCGCCTATAAGAATATATTTAGTAGTCTTTCCCATGATATTTTTTTGTAGCGTTTTTTTATAATTAAAGTGTTATTGGGTTTCCAAGATAGTAATCGATCACTTTGGCTCTGAATACAACCTCGTACTGGGCCTGTATCAAATCAAACTGCGACCTGTTTAAATTAGTTAATGATGTATTGTAATCAAGCGAGTTTACAAGGCCTACATTAAAGCGCTGCTGAATCACATTAAAAGCTTCTTTATTGGCATTGTAGGTTTGCAGCGCACTTTGGTACTTTTTGTTTGATGCTTGTACATCCCATACTGCCTGGTATATGATTTTGCTAAGGTTGTTTTTAGCAAGCTGCGAGTTCACCAAAGCATTCTCGTTACTCACTCTTGCCTTGCGTACCGCCGTGCGGGCGGAAAACTGTGTAAAAATTGGTATCTGTAAACCTATACCAACGGCTTGGTTAAAGTTGTTACTTAACTGTGTAAAAAACGGCAAAGCAAGCCCTGCACTTCTGCCGGCATCAGAGTAATTAGAGCCTGCCGAACCGAAAAGCACTATGCTGGGGGAATAATTACCCTTTGCAATTGCAATTTGCTGAGCAGCCGCCTTTTGTCTTCGTTCGGCAAGGTTTACATCAGGGTTGACCGCGAGGGCGGTATTTAATACCGTTTCGGGATCATAAGACGTTAACAGGTCTTTAAACTTACTGATGTCGGGCTTTTCAAAAACGATATTGGTTGCCGGTGGCATCTCCATGTATTGCTTTATCGTGAGTATAGATAACTCTAATTGGTTTTCGGCATTCGTATAATTCAGGTCGGCGGTAGATTGCTGGGCCTTAGCCTGCGAAAGGTCGGCAAGGGTTTGGTTACCTACATCAAAATTCTTTTGCGAGCGATCAACCGATATCTTGGCAACATCAATTTGTTGTTTTGCGGCGGCCACAAGGTCCTGGTTAGTTAGTATTTGCAGGTATTGTGTTACAACATTCAGCACAAGGTCATTCTTAATTTTAGCTGTATTGCTGCGGTCAGCATCAAGCAATAATCTGTTCTCGATAACCTGATTGCGCAGCTGGCCACCCTGGAAAAGCGTAACCTGTGAGTTCACAGCACCATTAAAACCCAAAATACGCTGGTTGGTAAACAAGTTTGTGGATGGGTCAATGCTTCGGCCAAAATAGTACGAAGCATTGGGGTTAGCTGTCAAATTAGGCAGTTGGTTGTATTTTGATTGCTTAAGGTCAAGCTCGGTTAAAGATTCGCTGAATTGTGCCTGCTTGATGGTTAAGTTACGCTCAAGAGTAAGATCGATAGCTTTTTGCAGGGTAATAACTTCCTGCGCTTTTACCTTTATATTAGCCGAGCAAAGCAGAATAAAGCAAGCAATGGTTACTTTTGTGAAGGGTAAGGTTAGTTTCATAATTAGTGGTATACAATTGTAAGTAAAGCTATTTACTTTGCAAGCTTAATTTTTTGTTTATAAGTGAAACGTTTTAACTCCTGTATAGAATGTATCTGGTAAAAACTCCCTGGCTGCTTAAAAAGCTGTATCCCAAGTTAATTTGGAACGCCAATGCCGGTACCCGTTGCATTTATTTGACTTTTGACGACGGCCCTATACCCATTGTTACACCGTTTGTGTTAAATATTTTAAAAAAGCACAATGCCAAAGCTACTTTCTTTTGTATTGGCGACAATATAAGCAAGCACCCCGATATATTTGACCAGCTTAAAACTGATGGCCATGCCATTGGCAATCACACTTTTAACCATTTAAGAGGCTGGGATACAGACGATAACACCTACCTGCAAAACTACCTGCTGGCCGATAAGCTAATAGGGGGCAACATATTCAGGCCGCCCTATGGGCGTATAAAGCGCTCGCAGGTGCGGATGTTGCAAAATGCCCGGCCCGATATTAACATTATAATGTGGGATGTTTTAAGCGGCGATTTTGATATTGGCCTTAAACCTGCCGATTGCCTTAAAAACGTGCTTAAACATACCCGGCCAGGTTCGATAGTTGTTTTTCATGATAGCGTAAAGGCATTTAAGCGATTGGAGTATGTGCTGCCATTGGCCATGGAGCATTGGGTTAAGCAGGGCTACGAGTTTAGGGTTTTACCCTTTTAATTTTTTGCAGGTCCCTGTGTAAAATTTTCCATTTTTTTGTTGCTGCCGCTATAAAATTTTGTTCCAAATTGTTTTGGTGCCTGTTACTAATATAAAATTTTTCATAATATAAACAAGCATAAAACACAATATCTGTTAGAAGATCAAGAACTCCGATAAAACAGTAGTAGGCAAATCAGTTATGGTAACCGCGAATTGTTAACCGCGAATGGCCAACTTATTTAGAACCTATCCAAATAACAATTGACAAGGTTGTGATTTTCAATTACCTGTAATTTTCGTAAATTCGCCGCTACAGCCGGTTACGGCAATTCCGTTTTACCAATAATAAAATCAAACAATATGGCTTTTGATTTAGATATGATCAAAAAGGTTTATGATCGCTACAGCACCCGTGTGGATGCTGCCCGCAAAGCGACCGGTAAACCCCTTACACTCACTGAAAAAATATTATACGCTCACCTTACCGAAGGCGATGCTAAACGTGCCTTTGGACGTGGTACCGACTACGTTGATTTTGCACCCGACCGTGTAGCTATGCAAGATGCTACCGCGCAAATGGCTTTACTGCAGTTTATGCAGGCAGGCCGACCGCAGGTTGCTGTACCGTCAACCGTTCATTGCGATCACTTGATACAAGCTAAAGTTGGCGCCGTTGCCGATTTAAATACTGCCGTTGATATTAACCGCGAGGTTTACGATTTCCTTTCATCGGTATCTGATAAATATGGTATCGGTTTCTGGAAAGCCGGTGCAGGCATCATTCACCAGGTAGTGTTAGAAAACTACGCTTTCCCGGGTGGTATGATGATAGGTACCGACTCGCACACCCCTAACGCGGGTGGTTTGGGTATGGTTGCCATTGGTGTTGGCGGTGCCGATGCCTGCGATGTAATGGCCGGCCTGCCATGGGAGCTAAAATTCCCTAAGCTGCTGGGTGTTAAATTAACAGGTAAACTATCGGGCTGGTCATCAGCTAAGGACGTTATTTTACGTGTTGCCGGTATACTTACTGTAAAAGGTGGTACCGGTTTTATTGTAGAGTACTTTGGCGAGGGCGCACGCTCTATGTCAGCCACCGGTAAAGCAACCATTTGTAACATGGGTGCCGAAATTGGTGCAACCACCTCTATTTTTGGTTACGACGAAAAGGCTGCTATTTACCTGCGCGGTACAAAACGCGAAGAGGTGGCAGATATGGCAGATGCTATTGCCGAACACTTAACAGGCGACGACGAGGTGTATGCTAACCCCGAGCAGTACTTTGACCAGGTGATAGAAATAAACCTGAGCGAGCTTGAACCACATGTTAACGGCCCGTTCACACCGGATCTGGCATGGCCTATATCTAAATTCGCTAAAGCGGTAAAAGAAAACAACTGGCCAGCACAGCTTGAGGTTGGCTTGATAGGCTCATGTACCAATTCATCTTACGAGGATATTACCCGCTCGGCTTCTATCGCCCAGCAGGCTATTGATAAAAATTTACAAACCAA
Organism: Inquilinus sp. KBS0705; assembly: GCA_005938025.2. Taxonomy (NCBI): domain Bacteria; kingdom Pseudomonadati; phylum Pseudomonadota; class Alphaproteobacteria; order Rhodospirillales; family Rhodospirillaceae; genus Inquilinus; species Inquilinus sp. KBS0705. The sequence continues at coordinate 17,391 of VCCI02000008.1, forward strand.
AGCAGAATTTACCATTACGCCAGGCTCGGAGCAGGTGCGTTATACGGTAGAACGCGATGGTTACCTGGATACTTTTGCCAGCATGGGCGGTGTAGTATTGGCTAATGCCTGCGGCCCTTGTATAGGCCAGTGGGCACGTCATACAGACGACCCTACCCGCAAAAACTCTATCATCACATCGTTTAACCGTAACTTTGCTAAACGCCAGGATGGTAACCCCAATACACACGCGTTTGTGGCATCGCCGGAGATTGTTACCGCTTTCGCGATTGCAGGCGACCTAACTTTTAACCCGCTTACCGATACGCTGACAAACAGAAATGGCGAACAGGTAAAACTTGATGAGCCGCAAGGTATCGAGATGCCGGTACGCGGTTACGCGGTAGAAGATGCCGGTTACCAGGCCCCTGCCGAAGATGGCAGCCAGGTACAGGTATTAGTGAGCCCTACTTCATCTCGTTTACAATTACTGGAGCCTTTTACCCCCTGGGAAGGTACCGATATTACCGGTTTAAAACTGCTGATAAAAGCAAAAGGCAAATGTACTACCGACCATATTTCTATGGCGGGCCCATGGTTAAAGTTCCGTGGCCATTTGGACAACATATCAAACAATATGCTGATTGGTGCAATTAACTACTTTAACAACACTGCCGATAGCGTTAAAAACGAACTGACAGGCGAATACGGCCCGGTACCTGCTACCCAGCGCGATTATAAGGCGCATGGCATTGGTACCGTTGTAGTAGGCGACGAAAACTACGGCGAAGGTTCATCTCGTGAGCATGCCGCTATGGAGCCACGCCACCTTGGTGTACGTGCCATACTTGTAAAATCATTTGCCCGTATACACGAAACCAACCTTAAAAAACAAGGCATGTTGGGTATCACCTTTGCCGATACCAACGACTACGACAAAATACAGGAAGACGACACCATTGATATATTAGGCTTAACCACCTTTGCCCCAGGCAAACAGTTAACCGTAGTATTGCACCATGCCGATGGCACAACAGAATCGTTCCCGGTAAACCATACCTATAATGCACAGCAGATAGAGTGGTTTAAAGCCGGCGGCGCTTTAAACATCATCCGCAGGCAAATGGTTAACTAAGTTAAAAGTCAAAATTAAAAAGTAAAAAGCCTTCCCGATTGGGAAGGCTTTTTTTGTGAGATATGAATTGCTAGCGCACGCGTGTCGCGTGCGCTACTATCCTGCTATCGACACACGCGACACGCGTGCGCCAGCAAGGGGATATTTTTATTAATTCCTTATATATTAGAGTATGGATTCATCCCATTTAACCATTGATGTTGATAGAAGTATAGATAGGCAGAGGTTGATTTATAAAAGTAGTTTCAGCCTGTATTTTGAATACTTCAGCCGTTGTTTATTAGCGAGCTGTATGTTTTTTTTAGGTAATATTCTGATCCAAGCCTATGAAATACCTGATCCGTTAGCCACTATAATAATTATATTCCTATCAATATGGTTGCTTGGTAGTTTGTACTTTATAAATAAGTTGAACAAAATTATCGGTTTGAACGATGAAGGAAACAAATTAAAGGTAGCTGCTTTTCTTCATGATAAATTTGATAACATCACCTGTATCTACAGTAGCCACCATATATATATTTACATTAACGAGCCAAAGCCAATTGGCATAACTAAAATTATAACACTTCTTTTTTATAACAACGAAGTTTATTTAAATATTTCAACACTCAATAAAAAAACAGATTCTAAAATGTTTTTATCAGCCACATATGATTATTTTAAAGCGAAAAACATACAGAAAATCTTAGCACAGCAATTAAATCCGATGTCCCGTTAGTCTGGATTTATAATCCTGACTGTAACGATTGCGGATTTGTAATCCGCGTGATAAAATTGTTACGGGGATTGCAAATCCCAAAATACTTAGTCCAGATTGCAAATCCGGACTAACAAAAGAATTTTTTGTGGGTAGATTCCCCATGTCCTTGCGAGGAGGAACGACGTGGCAATCTCATAGGATGCATGATTGCGCACCTGTCCACTGTTATTGCTTCTCCGTTGGCCAACGGAGAAGCAATAACACAGTTTATTAGTTGCATTAAGGGAGATTGCTTCGTGCCTCGCAATGACGCGCGGGGGAGAGAATTAAGCACTTCGCTGCCGCGGGTTTAGCGCAGCGTAATTCGTGGTACCGGCGTACGCCACGCTATTGCCCGCAATGCCATGAGAGCATAATAAACTACTTAACTCAACTTCCAGTCAGGCCTTTCAAAATGGCAGGTATACCCGTAAGGATTTTTTTGCAGGTAATCCTGGTGCTCGGCTTCGGCATCCCAAAAATCGGATGCGGGTACTACTTCGGTAATAATTTTGCCCGGCCAAATGCCTGATGCTTCCATGTCGGCAATTAAGTCGTTAGCGGTATCGCGCTGGCTGTCGTTCAAATAAAATATAGCCGAACGGTAAGACGTTCCTATATCGTTGCCTTGTCTGTTACGGGTGGTAGGATCGTGGATCTGGAAGAAATACTCCAGCAGTTTACGGTAGGATAGCACCGCTGGGTCAAACTCAATGGCAATGCCTTCTGCATGGGTGCCATGGTTACGGTAGGTGGCGTTGGGTACATCGCCGCCGGTATATCCAACCCGCGTCGAAATCACACCGGGTTGTTGCCTTATTAGCTCTTCTACCCCCCAAAAGCAGCCGCCGGCCAGTATCGCTTTTTCTGTATTCATAGTATACAAATATATAAAGGCGGGCGAATGTTTGAGTCTGAGAATTGTCGGGTATAGTTTATAAAGAACAAAAATGCCATTTGGCTGATAAAAGACTGCCCTTGTTGCCCGCTACCGCGAGTTTAGCGCAGCATAACTCGTGGTATATCATACGTAAGCTTGAAGCTTACATCAGCTGAAAGCTGATATCATGCGTACCACGAGTTGAAAACTCGCGGCAGCAGATGGCAAAAAAATAGCGATGTGTTTGAAACCCATCGCTATATAATAAATATAAATACCTAACCTCTAATCTCCCCTCACTACTCACTAACTCAAAACCGCTCTTTTAAAAACTTACCGGTAAAGCTGTCTTTTACTTTGATCAGGTCTTCGGGTATGCCTTCAAATACAACGTTACCGCCGCGGTTACCACCTTCGGGGCCAATATCAATTACCCAGTCGGCGCATTTTATTACATCCATGTTATGCTCTATTACAATAATGGTGTTGCCATGCTCTAACAGCGCGTCGAATGATTTTAGCAGTTTTTTAATATCGGCAAAGTGCAAACCAGTGGTAGGCTCATCAAAAATAAACAAGGTTTTATGTGTGTTGTTACCCTTTACCAGGAACGACGCCAGCTTAATACGCTGTGCCTCGCCGCCCGAAAGCGTGTTTGATGATTGGCCCAACTGCACATAACCCAAGCCTACATCAACCAATGGTTTTATTTTAGCGATTATCTTGGGCTCTTTGGCAAAAAACTCCAATGCCTCGTCAATGGTCAGCTCTAAAACTTCCGATACGTTCTTTTCATTATAGGTAACATCAAGTATATGCTGTTTAAAGCGTTTACCGCCGCAGGCCTCGCAGGTTAAAAATATATCGGCCATAAACTGCATCTCTATCTTCACCTCGCCTTCGCCCTGGCAAACATCGCAGCGGCCACCCTCTACGTTAAACGAGAAGGCCGATGGCTTTAAGCCGGCAGCTTTGGCCACAGGCAGGGCCGCATACAGGTTGCGTATCTCGTCCCAGGCCTTAACATAAGTAACCGGGTTCGATCGTGACGAACGGCCGATGGGGTTTTGGTCCACCAGTTCTACCTGTTCAATTTTGTTGTAATCGCCCTCCAGGCTGTCAAACGCGCCGCTTTGGTCGCCGTTGTAGTTACCTAAGGTTTTTTGCAGGGCGGGTGCCAGCACACGCTTTACCAAACTGGTTTTACCCGAGCCCGATACGCCTGTTACCACGGTAAGCACCCCAAGCGGAAACTTAGCATTTACATGGTTAAGGTTATTTTCTCGGGCGCCTTTTATCTCAATAAAATCGTTCCATTTACGGCGGCTTGCAGGTATGGCAATTTCTTCGCGGCCGCTTAGGTATTTACCGGTAAGGCTGTCATCATCCACGATGATCTGATCGTAAGTACCCGTAAATATAAGGTTACCGCCATGCGTACCGGCTTCGGGGCCAATATCAATAATATGGTCGGCAGCTTTCATTATCTCTTCTTCGTGCTCAACTACTAATACAGTGTTGCCCACATCGCGCAACGACCGTAATACGGTAATAAGGCGTTGAGTATCGCGCGGGTGCAAGCCAATGCTCGGCTCGTCCAACACATATACCGAACCTACCAGGCTACTACCCAGCGAGGTGGCCAGGTTAATACGCTGCGACTCGCCGCCCGATAGCGTGTTTGATAAACGATTAAGCGTTAAATAACTTAAGCCAACATCATTTAAAAAGCTAAGGCGATTGGTTATTTCTAACAGCAGGCGCTTGCCTACCTTAAGGTCGGTTTCGTTTAGTTTAAGGTTGCTGAAAAATTCAAGCGCGCTATCTAAAGGCATCAATACCACATCGGTTATAGACATGCCATCAATTTTTACATACGAGGCATCCTTACGCAAACGGCTGCCCTTACACTCGGGGCAGGTAGTTTTGCCGCGGTAGCGCGATAGCAGCACCCGGTACTGTATCTTATAGGTTTGCTCCTCCATTTCTTTGAAGAAAGCATCCAACCCGCGAAAATATTGGTTACCCGTCCATAACAACAGTTGCTGCCCGGCAGTAAGCTGGTTATACTGGCGGTGAATAGGAAAATCGAACTTAATTGAGCTTTTTACCAGTACATCGTTCCATTCGCGCATCTTCTCGCCTCGCCATGGGGCAATAGCACCCTCGTAAACGCTTTTGCTTTTATCGGGGATAACCAAATCCTCGTCAATGCCAATAACCTTGCCATAGCCCTCGCAACGCTTGCAGGCGCCATATGGGTTGTTAAAGCTAAAAAAGTTTGGTGTAGGCTCTTCAAAGCGGATGTTATCCAGCTCAAAACGGTCGCAAAAAAAGCGCTCCAACTCAGCCCCACCTAAATCCTCCCCAGCAGGGAGGACTTTTAATTCTGAAGCCCTCCCTTCCGGGGAGGGTTGGGGAGGGGCTACATAGCGTACATAACAATCGCCTTTGCCTTCAAAAAAAGCGGTTTGTATACTATCGGCCAGGCGGCTAATGGTTTCGTCTTCTTCGTTTTTAGTGATGCGGTCTATTACAATTCGTACCACCGATGCCACAGGCAATGCCGATTCGGCCGTATCTTCTTTTGCTTTGGTCTTTTTTGTTTTGGCCGGTTCGGCAGTAGCATCAGCCAGCATAGATGTATTGTCAATGCTTTCGTCTTCCAGCAGGCTCTCTATACGCGATACCTGCCCGTTAAACTCCACGCGTACAAAACCCTTTTGCATTAATACCGCCAGTTCTTCTTTTATACTGCGGTTATTATGCGGGTGCAGCGGGCAAAGTATGGTTACCTGGCTATCATCAGGCAGGGCGGTAATAAAATTGATCACATCGGTAACGCTGTCCTTTTTTACGATACCGCCCGATACCGGCGAAATGGTTTTACCAATGCGCGAAAAAAGCAGTTTTAAGTAATCGTATATCTCGGTTGATGTGCCTACGGTAGAGCGCGGATTGCTGGTAATTACCTTTTGCTCGATAGCGATTGCAGGGGCTATACCTTTTATATAGTCTACATCGGGTTTGTTCATGCGGCCCAAAAACTGGCGGGCGTATGACGACAGGCTCTCTACATACCTGCGCTGCCCCTCGGCATACAAGGTATCAAACGCCAGGGACGATTTACCCGAACCCGACATGCCGGTAATAACCACCAGCTTGTTTTTGGGGATGGCCACATCCATGTTTTTCAGGTTGTGTACCCTTGCCCCTTTTATGATAATATGTTTCTGCGGATCTTTTTCTGCTTCTTTGATCATTAGTTATTTAAACTGTCGATGGTGTTCATAGCTGCAGTTCAATTAAACCTTTCGGCTCGGCGTGCAGTCTATTAAAATAAAGGACTCGGTTTGGAAATGCAAAAATCCTAAAATAATTAGCCTTATCCAAATGAGTTTGAGTATTTACAGCAGTTAATGTGTTATTAGTAAAAGAGTTTGCACTGTAGTGACATGGTTTTTACCGATAAAAAATAAAACGTAACATACCCTTCTAAAAAATATTTGTTTTTATTTTTAAGATTATTATATTTGAGGGTAACATTTTCTTAACCCTAAAAAGGATACACTATCGATAGAACTCTACTTTAATAACGCATTAAATCTTAATTTAGTTTATTAGTAGCTTTCTATGGATTTTCAATTGAAAAGTGATCAGGATCTAATCCATCTGTATATCGCCGGCGATGAGGCCGGGCTGGTTGAGTTGATCAGAAGATATCAATCTAAAATTTACACATCTATTTATTTGCTCGTTAAAGACGAAGCCCTTGCCGAAGATATTTTTCAGGATACCTTTATTAAGGTTATTAATACCTTAAAAGCCGGCAAATACAACGAGGAAGGCAAGTTTTTACCATGGGTAACCCGTATTGGCCATAACCTGGTGATAGACCATTTCCGACGCGAAAAACGCGCCCCTATGGTAAGCAACGGCGACGACTTCGACATATTTGAGGTTTTAGGCAATTACGATGAAAGCGCCGAAGACCGCCTGGTGCGCGAGCAAACCCACAAAGACCTTAAATCGCTTATACAGCTTTTACCATCCGAGCAAAAAGAAGTATTGATAATGCGCCACTTTGGCGACATGAGCTTTAAAGAAATTGCCGATGTTACCGATGTAAGCATTAACACCGCCCTGGGCCGTATGCGCTATGCGCTTAACAACCTGCGTAAAATGATGCAAAGCAAAGAATTGAGCTTGAAAAATTAGGTTGATTTGTTAAAGTTGTTGTAAGGTTTTTTAACCGGTTAACACATAATTTGGGCTAATTAGATTTTTATTGAATTTATTTTTGGCCCTTTTTTATGTTTTTGCCACACCAAACAAATGTGTCGTTGAAACACAATGACTTAGCTATCTTTGCATTGTGTGCTAACATGAAAAATAAGTGAAAATAATTTCATTTAAATTTCATGTTGTATGAAATAATCCCAAAAAAGTATCGTTATTTTTATATTAAAAAAATAACATAGCTTATGGGTGAAACCTTTACTTCAAATTTTAATGCGGTCACTAATAAAGCTCGGGTGAAAGAGGCAGAGGTACATGAAAATCTGGAAGCAGACGATATGATATTTTATCACTCGCTGCGTGCTGATTTGGATCTTTTAAAGAAAAAGCCAAAACTGCAAACCATTCATTACATCTTAGATTACTCAAAAAGCCAACGCTAATTAGTACTAAGCAAAAGCACTGGTTCATAGGTTGCCGGTTAGATAGCACATATCTGCCGACTGATCTATGAACCTTTCTATTTTGTAATAGTTCATTGGCTCACCGGTTCATTCGTTCATTGGTGAATAGTTTGATAATTTTGTGGCTCAATGATCCGGCGGAGCAATACCAATGAACAATTGAACTAATGAACTATTGAACCACCCTAATAAAAATGCTAAAAACCGAACGTTACCGCCATTTTGTAGAGTACTTTTCAAAAAACCAGCCCGACGCGGTTACCGAGCTGCATTATAACAACCCCTACCAGTTATTGGTAGCGGTTATACTATCGGCGCAATGCACCGATAAACGCATTAACCAAATAACCCCCGCCCTTTTTGAGCGCTTCCCCGATGCGGCTTCGCTTGCGGCATCAAGTTCTGATGAGATTTTTCCGTACATACGCAGTGTGAGTTACCCTAACAACAAGGCCAAACATTTGGCCGGCATGGGCAAAATGCTGATGGAGGTTTTTAACGGCGAAATACCAAGGGGTATAGATGACCTGCAAAAATTACCCGGCGTTGGCCGCAAAACCGCCAATGTAATAGCCTCGGTGGTATTTGAAACTGCTGCCATAGCGGTTGATACGCATGTATTTAGGGTGGCAAACCGTATTGGCTTAACCACCAATGCCCGCACCCCCCTGGCTGTCGAAAAACAACTGGTTGAGTACCTGCCTAAAGAAACCTTGCACATTGCCCACCATTGGCTGATATTACATGGCAGGTATATTTGCGTTGCCCGTACACCAAAATGCCATATATGCCCCCTAACCTGGTTTTGCAAATACTACCAGCAGCACAATACCGAAACCGCCCTGCTAAAAGCCGAGGCCGCCAAAATAAAAAAGGCCAAAGAAGCCAAAAAGAAAAAGACACTTAACAAGATAAGTAAGGAACTGGCCAAGCGAAGTGTTGATAATAATAATTGATTGCTATTTTAAGGTTAAGTAAATTCAACCATTATAAAGTACTACTGCAAGCAACGGCGTAGCAATCATTAACATACAGGCAGGCGACAGGCTTGTTAATGATTGCCGCGCAGCTTGCGCTAAATAAGCTGCAAAAAACACTAAAATAAATTACTAAAAATATTAGTAATTTAATAAATTATATTTTATATTTGTTTCACAAAAAATTGAGATGAGCAATACAGATAAATTAAAAGCCCTGCAGCTTACCCTGGATAAGCTGGAAAAATCATACGGAAAAGGCACTATCATGAAAATGGGTGACACTGCCATTGAACCTACCGAAGTAATATCAACCGGATCTTTAGGGTTGGATATTGCCTTAGGTGTAGGCGGTTTGCCAAAAGGCAGGGTAATAGAAATATACGGGCCCGAATCATCAGGTAAAACCACGCTGGCCATACACGCCATTGCCGAGTCGCAAAAGAAAGGCGGCATTGCTGCTTTTATTGATGCTGAGCACGCGTTCGATCGTTTTTATGCCAAAAAATTGGGCGTAGATGTAGAGAACCTTTTGATATCTCAGCCGGATAACGGCGAGCAAGCTTTAGAAATTGCCGATAACCTGATCCGCTCAGGTGCTATAGATATTTTAGTTATCGACTCTGTTGCCGCATTGGTACCAAAAGCCGAGATAGAAGGCGAAATGGGCGATTCTAAGATGGGTTTACATGCCCGCTTAATGTCGCAGGCATTGCGTAAACTAACCGGTACCATTAGCAAAACCGGATGCTGCTGCATATTTATTAACCAACTGCGCGATAAAATAGGTGTGATGTTTGGTAACCCCGAGACTACTACCGGTGGTAACGCTTTAAAATTTTATGCTTCGGTACGTTTAGATGTACGCCGTATATCGCAAATTAAAGATACCGACGAAGTATCCGGTAATCGCGTTAAGGTGAAGATAGTTAAAAACAAAGTTGCGCCGCCGTTCCGTATAGCCGAGTTCGACATTATGTTTGGCGAGGGTATATCAAAAGCAGGTGAAATAATTGACCTGGGTGTTGAATACAACATCATTAAAAAGGCGGGATCGTGGTTTAGCTACGGCGAAACCCGCCTTGGCCAGGGCCGCGACGCGGTTAAACAACTAATTTTGGATAACCCCGAATTAGCCGAAGAACTGGAAATAAAAATAAAAGAAACTGTTACCGGCGATAGCTTAGCCGAAGTATAAGTTTTACTCCTATCAAATACAAAAAAGCCTTCCTTAACCGGGGAGGCTTTTTTTGTGCCCTGCATTTGCGGATACTACCATAATATCTTGCAATTATTTACTCAACGCGAACGGGAAGTGGCTGACAGAATGTGGCTTTAAAATGGTACGTACTGGTACGCATAAAAAATACCACTTATCTACTATTTATTTAATCACCTAAATAACAGATATTTACTACTTATAAGCCCTAATAATTATAAACATGAAAAAACCTTTACAAAATTTGGTTATGCTTGTGTGCTTTTTGATACTGCTAATTGCGGTTGTAGTATCGTGCACAAAAGAGGCGGCCACCGTTCCGGACAATGTTGCCATTGCAAGCCCTTTAAAAACACCGGCCCTATCAGCCGTACCCAGCCTTCTCAATCTGCAGCCCAACCGTGGCCGCCCGGGGGATACAATAACTTTAATAGGCGGTAATTTTAGCGCCAAGGCATCGGAAGATGTAGTTAAATTTAATGGCGTTACGGCGGTAGTAATATCGGCCACCACTACGGCCATAAAGGTTATAGCGCCAAAAAGCAGTACCGGCAATGTAACCCTAAAAGTAAAAGCTCAAGAGTCGAAATTGCCGGCAAAATTTACCTACCTGTTGCCATTTACAGCCAAAAGCGTAGCACCGTCATCAGGTAAAGAAGGAGATGTTGTAACTATTACAGGTACAAACTTTAGCACCACTAAGCCAGACAATATTGTAAGGTTTAACGGCGTAATAGCGCCCGTTAATTCTGCCACTACAACGCAGCTAAAGGTTGCTGTGCCAAAAGGTGCAAAAACGGGTAAAGTAACTATTGTTGTGGTAAGCGGAGCCCCTGTAACTGCCGGTACATTTACGGTTGATAATAGTGACAACGGGGATTGGACCGATACAGAATTTACAGCCGCCATGCAGGAACATGTTATTACAGCCACCGCAGGTACAAGTATTATGTGTGCCGGCGCTTTAAAATCTAATTTTCTGTATTACAGCGCCGACGGCAGTAAAGTAGACAATGTATATGCCAAATTACCATTTAAAGATAAGGGTAGCCTGGAAATTCGCTTACTTGCGGCGGACGAAACCACACCCGGTGGCCCTACCTTTTATGTAACCAGCAACCAGGGTATTGCCAAAACACAAAATGGCACTAACTGGACATTGCTATCACCAGGTGGCGTATCGGGTGTTGCAGGCGGCTTTACAGGTATTATAGCCGGCAATAGTGCTATATTTTTATTGGCCAACGCCCGCCTATACGAATCGTATGATGCAGGTAAAACATGGTTATCTACCGCTGCCCCTACAGCAGCCGGCCTTGATTATATGGTAAGTGACCAATATGGCAAATATTGGTATGCTGTTGATGTAAAAAACAACGCGACTGATAAGGTGAAAAAATTATATCGATCAACCGATCATGGTAAAACATGGGCCGCCACAAAAGGTAGCACCGGGCGCTATTTTTATGACAACGGCACCCGCGATTTCTTGCACATATCGGGTTATACCTTGTTCTGCATGTACAATAGTTCTAACTCGTCAGCATCAGGCCAAAAGGTATATAAATCAACCGACCAGGGCGATACCTGGACACTGGTTAGCGCAAATGCACAAAATTTTGTAAAAACCGCTGGCCCTATAGTTTTTTACGGGGGTAAAACCTTAACAACATCAACAGACGGTGGGGTAAATTTTGAACCGGTTAAAATTCCCGCGGGTTACACACTTAGCGGTGCCGATATTGCGGGCGACTATGGTTACATATTTTGCTATAATGGCGCAGGTGTAGGTAAAACCAAAGTATTCCGCCAACAAATAGGCCATTAAATAAATAGCTAAGGCCCCTGGTGCAAACCGGGGGCTTTTTTATTTACCGCCGGTTTTCCAGTACATATAAACTATACAGCCTATCACCATAATAGCCAATACTACCAGGCCGGTTATGCCCTTGCGCTTATCCTGGCGCATTACCCAAACCAAAAAGGCAACTAATGGCAGTACAAAAACCGCCCAAAATATAAGTGAAGGAACATTCATAGTTAATTATTGAATTACGGAGATATTAATTACTGATTTATTGAATTACTGAATTACCGAATTGGTGAAAGGGGAACTAATAGATAGTGGCAATCAATCATTCAATAAATCAACAATTCAACATTATTACATCGGCATACGTGCAAGCGGCGCAATATTTTGCCCTGCAAATTCGCCTTTTAAAAATTTATAGTATCCGGCAATGGCTATCATGGCGGCATTATCGGTGCAATATTCAAACTTAGGTATAAACACATTCCAGCCGTTTTGCTGGCCTAAGCGGGTAAGCCCCTCGCGCAAACCGGTATTGGCCGATACTCCGCCTGCCAACGCTATATCCTTAATACCATATTCGTCAGCGGCGCGCTTTAGCTTGTTAAGCAAAATGGTGGCAATGCGCATTTCTATCGAGGCGCAAATATCGGCCATGTTTTGCTGAATAAAATCGGGGTTGGCTTTAATGTTATCGCGTATAAAATAAAGTATAGATGTTTTTAAGCCGCTAAAGCTAAAATCAAACCCGGGTATCTGCGGCTCGGGGAATTTGTAGGCATTAGGGTTGCCACTGCGGGCGTTTTTATCTATCAAGGGTCCGCCCGGGTAGGGCAAACCTAATATTTTACTGGTTTTATCCATTGCTTCGCCGGCGGCATCATCAAGCGTTTGGCCAATAACCTGCATGTCAAAGTAATTTTTCACCAGTACAATTTGCGTATGCCCGCCCGAAACTGTAAGGCAAATAAAAGGGAACGCCGGTTTATTTGGGCCGATAAAATGAGCCAATATATGGGCCTGCATGTGGTTAATATCAATAAGCGGGATGTTTTTTGCCAGCGCAAAAGCCTTGGCAAACGATACCCCCACTAATAAAGAACCTAAAAGACCAGGCCCGCGCGTAAAAGCTACCGCATCAATATCATTTTTGTTTACTTTTGCGTTAAATAATGCTTGTTGTACAGCAGGGACAATATTCTGCTGATGAACCCTTGAGGCAAGCTCAGGGACAACGCCTCCGTAGGCTTCGTGTATGGTTTGGTTAGCAATAACGTTGCTCAAAATCTCGCCATCAACACAAACTGCTGCGGATGTTTCATCACACGACGATTCGATTCCTAATATTACAGGCACAGTATTAAATTATTGATTAGAAATTATAGACCTATTGAACAGAGAATAAATTGATATCAGCCAAACTATTAAGGCTTTAAAGCGTATAGCGATAAGGTTAATGTCAATAACTCACTAATTCAACAAATCTGTAATATTAATAGGCAAAGTTATTAAAAAACTACTCAAAATAGCGTTAAGCATCGTTCTGATAATTTTGCTGCTCATCAGCGTACTACTTTTGCTGTTTCAGTACAAGCCGGTACAAACATGGGCCGCAAAAAAAGCTACCGCCTATTTATCAAAAGAACTACACACTACTGTTGATGTAAAAAGCCTGTATATACGCCCGTTTTCGGAAGTTGTGCTGGAGGGCTTGTATATATTAGATAAACAGCAAGACACCTTGCTGAGCACCCCAAAACTTACTGTTGAGCTTAGCAATTTTTCTATATTCAACAGCATTAAAAAAAAGAAGATAGATTTTAAGTCGATACAGTTAGATAACGGTTCGTTCTATTTAAAAAAACAAAAAGACAGCACCACCAACCTGCAGTTTGTATTAGACTACTTTAATTCGGGCGATACCACAAAAACCAAAAGCCAGCCCTGGACACTTACCTTTCAAAAAATAACCGTCAATAACTTTCACTTCCGTTACAAAAACAGCCTGCGTACACAGCTGGTTAAGGGCGTAAACTTCGACGATATTGATGTGAGCCACTTTACCACCATAATACGTAATATGGACCTGAAGAACCATTTGTTTAAGGCACGTATCGGCGGCTTAACGCTAAAAGAAAAAAGCGGCTTTTTTGTAAAGAACTTTAATGGCAACACCACCATTGATACCAACCAGATACTGATACAAAACCTTAACATTAAAACGGCTTACTCTGATGTTAAGAATTATTTCAGGATGAAGTTTAAGTCGTTTGATGATTTTGACGATTTTGAAAACAAGGTAAAAATGGATGGTGATTTTAAAAACTCACATCTATCATCAAAAGATATCGCCTATTTTACTACATCGCTTGATAAAAGCACTTTCGAGCTTGGCCTTAACGGCCGCGTAACTGGGCTGGTAAATAATTTAAAAGCCAAAAACCTAACCATAACTGCCGCCCAGGGCACCTTTGTTAAAGGCGATTTTAACCTAACCGGCCTGCCCGATTGGGAAAATACTTTTTTAGAATTAAAATTTGAGCAGATAGCTACCAATAAAAAAGACCTTGATTACCTATATAGCCACTTTACCGGCAAACCCAATGCAAAAGTACCCGATGTTGTTGGCAAGTTTGGCAATATTAACTTTAGCGGCAGGTTTACAGGTTTGCAAAACGATTTTGTGGCCTTTGGTACTTTTAAAACCAAACTTGGCCGCTTTGATCCGGATATTAATTTGAAGATAAATAAGGCGGGCCTGCCCAGCTACAGCGGCAAGGTGGCTACCTCAACCTTTGACCTGGGCACTTTAATTGGTGATAATACCATAGGCCGAACTACCCTATCTGCAAATGTATCGGGCAGCGGCGATGATTTAAATAACCTAAACGTAAAAGGCGATGCCCGTATAGCTTATATTGGTTTTAAAGGTTACAACTACAGTAACCTGATAACCGGCGGCACATTTAAAAACAAAAGAGTAACCGGCAAATTAACGGTTAACGATAAAAATGTGAAGCTTAACCTCATCGGCAGCGTTAACTTAAACCCTAAACTACCGGTATACAATTTTACCGGTAACATTAACAACGCGCGCCTAAACCAGTTAAAGCTGTTAAAAGATACCATTACATTTAATACTACCCTTAATACCAATTTTAGCGGAAATAGCCTCGAAAATTTAGACGGCACTATTTTACTTACACAACTACGAATAGTTAACCCCCGCAATAACTATGTGGTTGATACGGTATCGGTATCGGCGCAGGGCAAGGGTGATAGTCGCACTATAGCCTTAAAATCCGACCTTGCAGACGGCAGTATAAAAGGAAGCTTTGATCTGGCTACCATGCCATCGTACTATAAAACAATTGTTAAAAAATACATCCCATCGTTAAAAACAACTATTGTTGCGCCAAAGCCCCAAAACTTTGATTTTAACCTTACGCTTAAAGATATAAACCCATTTTTAGCCGTGTTTTTACCCGGCCTTAGCATACCCGACCAGGGGACGCTTAACGGCAAGTTTAACTCGGCTACGCAAACAGCCACCTTAAACGGTTACATTAAAACCTTTACCTATAACAAAATTGTGTTTCACGATTTTATTATTGACGAAAGCACCGACGACGATATGCTGGGGCTAAACGTATCCCTAAACCGCGTTGACCTTACAGACAGCCTTTATATTAAAAACATCAACATCACCAACTTCCTGAAAAAGGACAGCTTAAACTTCAACGTTAAATTATCTGATAAGGATGCTGCCAACCAGTTAGACCTTTACGGCCTGGTAGAGTTTGGCCGCGATACAACAGCTAAGCTTTCTATCCTGCCATCAGACGTTATATTAGAACGCGAAAACTGGAAAATACAGGATCAGGTACGCATCAGGTTGCTTGATGGCAAAACCCAGATATCGGGCTTTGAATTATCAAACGGCAAACAAAAGGTACGTATCAACGGCTTTATATCCGACAGACCGGAAGATCAGCTTAAAATAGCTTTCGAAAAATTCAGCATGGCTACCATTAACCAGCTAACCAAAGCATCGGGCGTGTTGCTTAAAGGTAGTTTAAACGGCAATGTTATACTTACCTCTATCACAAAAAAACCGGGCGTTGATGCCAACCTGTCAATCGACTCGCTTACCATGAATAAAACATTGGTGGGCGATGTTTCTATCGTATCAAAACTGGATAACGAGCGCAGCCTGGCCGATGTGAAACTAAATATTACCAACAAAGGCTTAGAGACCATGAACATTGCCGGCATTTATGCCATTGGTAAGGGAACGGATGACAACCTGGACTTTGATGTAAAGATGGACCATACCGAGGCCATTATATTTGAACCTTTTGTAAAAGGCCTGGTAAGTAATTTAAAGGGAACGGTATCGGCCAATTTAAAACTAACAGGCAAACCATCAAACCCCGAACTTAACGGTGACCTGGCCCTGAACAATACCGGGGTTACGGTTGATTATTTAAAAACATCGTACACGGTTGATGACAAGCTCACCGTAAACAAAAGTGTTATTGCCGTTGATAAAATGGTAATGAAGGACTACAAAGGCGGCACCGGCACGGTGGATGGTAAAATTGACCTAACCAACTTATCAAACCCGGATATTAATGTGGTGCTGCAAGCCAATAACTTAATGGCGCTGAATACCACCTTTAAAGACAACCACATTTACTACGGTACGGCTTTTGGCACAGGTACCTTTAGTTTTAATGGCCCTGTTGATAATATGAAGATCGATATAAAGGCTACTACCCAGGCGGGTACGGTGTTTAACATCCCATTAAATACCTCTTCTACCGCATCTGATTACGACTTTATACGCTTTGTTGACCATAATGACACTGCTAAAAAAGAGGCCCCAAAAGTAAAGGCCTTTAATGGTGTTACCCTAAACTTTGATTTAACCGCCGACGAAAAAACGATTGTTAAAATAGCAACTGATTATGGCGTGTTGGAGGGATCGGGGCAAGCTAAAAACTTAAAATTGAACATTAACAGCCTGGGCGATTTTGAAATGTTTGGCGACTTTTTGATAACCAGCGGTAAGTTTGAGTTTACAGCTAAAGACTTTATCAGCAAAAACTTTGTGGTGAACGAGGGCGGTACCATACGATGGACAGGGAACCCTTCTAACGCCGAAATAAACCTTAAGGCACTATATGAGGTGCGTACAGATATTGCGCCGCTATACACCGCCGCAGGCCTGCAGGCGCCGCAACCAAAGCAAGTATTGGTACAGGCCGAACTGATACTAACCAAATCGTTGTTGCAGCCTACTATCGATTTTGATTTTAACTTCCCGGTTGACCCCTCTATTAAGGATGACCTGAACACTTACCTTGCCGATAACAACAACCGAAGCCAGCAGGCCCTTAGTATCATAGTAAGGCGTACGTTTGCATCGGGCACGGGCAGCAACTTAACCAACCAGGTGCTGGGTACCGCTGGCGAGGCGGTAAGCGAGTTTGCCTTTAATAAGTTAAACAGCTTCATATCGCAATCCAATATTAAAAACGTCGATTTGAACATACGCTCATTTAATGATGCCAGCCTTGGTTTCAGATTTTTAAATGACAGGCTTACCATTAACGGTAGCTTATACTCAAACACCGGCACCAGCGACCTTTTTAACAACCGCACCAGTTTGTTAAATACCGATTTTAACAGGCTTACCAAGGATTTTGAGATGCAATACCTGATACGTAAGGATGGTAATTTAACCGCTAAATACTCGTACCGGGCACTAAACAGCACCACGCTAAACAGTATTAACGACCAATTGGGTGTGCAATATGTAAATGGTGTGGGCCTGGTTTACCAGCGCGATTTTGACACCTTCGGCGAATTTATACGCAATATATTCAGGCAAAGCAGGCGAAACAGGGCACCTGTAAACCCATTACCGGTACCAGCCGCAACAAATACCCCGGCAGTTGTACCACCGGATGATGACGAGAATAACTAAGAATCGCTAATTAATGTTCGCGCATAATGGCATGGTCCATTTTATCGCGTTTGGTTTTCAGGTAAGCCTCGTTGTGTGGGTTTGATGCAATTTCGATAGGCAGGTTTTCTACTACCTCAAGCCCGTAGCCAATTAGGCCCGCACGCTTCTTAGGATTATTAGTTAACAAACGCATTTTTGATATACCCAGGCTGCGCAATATTTGCGCGCCAATACCATAATCGCGCTGATCCATTTTAAAGCCAAGCTTAATATTGGCCTCAACTGTATCTAAACCACTCTCCTGCAAATGGTAGGCTTTTAACTTATTTATAAGGCCAATACCCCGGCCCTCCTGGTTCATGTATACTATAACGCCTTTACCCTCTTTGCTGATTATTTCCATGGCTTTATGCAACTGTGGGCCGCAATCGCACCTGCACGATCCGAATATATCGCCGGTAACGCACGAGCTGTGCACGCGTACCAATACAGGCTCATCTGGTGCCCATTCGCCCTTTACAAGGGCTAAATGGTTTTCGCCTGTATCTTTTTGAGTATAGGCTATCATATCAAAATCGCCCCACTCGGTAGGCATCTTTACAGAAACCTCTTTCTGCACCAATGATTCTGTATTCAGGCGGTATGCTATTAGGTCTTTGATAGAAACTATCTTCAGATCAAATTCTTTTGCCATTACCAATAACTCGGGTAAGCGGGCCATATCGCCGTCTTCCTTCATTATTTCGCATATCACGCCGGCGGGTTCAAACCCTGCCAGTACAGATAAGTCAACAGCGGCTTCGGTGTGGCCCGAACGGCGTAACACGCCGCCATCTTTTGCAATAAGTGGGAAGATGTGCCCCGGCCTGCCCAGATCTTCGGGCTTTGTAGCAGGATCAATTAAAGCCAGGGTAGTTTTTGAGCGGTCGGTTGCCGATATACCGGTAGTACAACCATTACCCAACAAATCAACCGAAACAGTAAAATTAGTTTCGTGCGATGTGGTGTTATTGGTAACCATGGGCGCAAGCTCCAATTCGTGTGCGCGTTGCAGCGTAATTGGGGCACAAACCAACCCACGGCCGTAGCGTACCATAAAATTAATGGTCTCGGGCGTGGCATTACGGGCGGCAGTTAAAAAATCGCCTTCATTTTCGCGGTCTTCATCATCAACAACAATAATGGTTTTGCCTGCTTTTATGGCTTCTATAGCTTCGGGTATGGTATTAAGCATCCTGTTTATTTTAATAATGGCCTATGCAGGGTATACACATAAGCGCTTAACAAATTTAAAGTATAAATTAATGTTAATGGTCGGTAATTTGTAAAACTATACAGGCTTAGCCGCCTTACGAAAACGTAGTTTTTTAAAGAAACGTTTATACAATTCCATATCAAACAAAACCGAATCGGTAGCGGCCTTATACGACAGGAAAATCCCTATCGGGAACAGCACCGCAATAGCTATCCACGAGCCTATTAATGGCGACAAGCTCCCCTCCTTGGCCGATTTTTCGCCAATGGTACCGATGATATAATAGATCAAAAAGAAAATTACCGATACTACCACAGGCAGCCCCAAACCACCTTTACGTATAATAGCCCCCAAGGGTGCACCAATTAAGAACAGCACAATACAGGCCGCGCCCATTGTAAACTTTTTTTGGTACTCCAATATATACCTGCGTATGCTTTTAGTGGTTTCTTTATAGGTATTGCTGCGGCTTTTTAACATCTCCTGCACCTGATGCACCTCGCTTGCTGCTGTGTTAATGGCATTAAGCTTTTCATTCAGGGTTTTTAACTTTACCGAGTCGGCCGGCAGGGCTTTAAATTTTGATTTTTCGGCAGTATAAAAGTATTTGATGTAGGGCTTTATCAGGTTATAATTTGCCGCTACGGTACTATCTACGTTTTTACCTGTCGAATCTACATAATGTTTGATCTGCCGCAGATTCATCATCATCGATGCATTCCTAAACTCATTTTCATCGGTTCGCTTCATCTTAAAGTCCGACAGGTCAAACTTCTGCTCCGTTTCTTTAAACCTGGTGCGTATCAGTTGCTGGCGCTGGTTGTAGTTATTGGCATCGGGCTTTTCTTCGTAGCTCACGCCATCGTATAACTTCAATATTAAAAACAAGTCGTCTTTTGAACGGTACATGAGGCCCGATTTTGCAAACGTAACCGTTTGGTTTATTTGCAGCTGCCCCTCGCGCCTGTATATCATTATACCGTGTAGCGTTTGGCCGTCGGGGTCTTTCCTTTTTACCCTTATAGAATAACCGGGAAAACGGTTGCTAAAAACATTCTCGGGCAGCAGATCGGCCGAGCCTTGCTTACGGGCATCGTATAATAGCGAATAATATTTAAGGTTAGCTACCGGCAGCATGTAATCTGAGAAGAGGAACGCAGCCACACTTAATATGCTTACTACAACCATCATAGGGTACATGGCGCGGCGCAACGATATACCGGCCGATTTAATGGCTACCAGTTCGTAATTCTCGCCCAGGCTGCCATAGGTCATGATGGATGATAGCAGCACGGATAGTGGTAGTGCCATAGCTACGTTTGTAGCCGAATTGTACATCATCAACTCTAATATAATGTACCACTTAAAGCCTTTACCTATTAAATCGTCGATGTATTTAAACAGAAAAAGCATCAGCAATACAAACATCACTATAAATAAGGTAACTATAAAAGGCCTTATAAATGACTTTAGTAACAGCAAATGTATTTTCTTCATTCGGGGCAGTTCGGTATTTTACGAAATGAAACGCCTGGGCGCACGATAAATTGTTTTACCGGCGGCAGGTATTCAGCATGCAAAAATAGGGAAATTTAAACTCCGTTAAGCGCCTAATGTGCTTATCAGGTAATCGATCTGGTTATCCCATATCAGCTTACGCTCGGCAATGGTTTCTTCGGTTGCAAAATCGGTTATGCTTAAAGCCACATCATTGGTTAACTCGTCTTGTATGATCTCCATTTCAAAATAGCATTGCGGCTCATCATCCATCCATTTAAACCTAACCAGTTTATTTTCTTTAATAGCAACAAGTTTTGCATTTTGCTTTTCATCGTCCCAGGTAAAGGTGTATATCTGGTCGCGCACGCTAACATCATCAGCAAACCATTGAGTTAAACCGTTGGCTTCGTTTAAGAAAGTATACAGTATCCGTGGGGAGGATTTTATTTCGTACTCAATAGTAAATTTCTTTTTCTCGGACATAGGGGTTTTAATCGTTAGCAACCATTAGGTGTAAAAGTTAACATTTTTTCTAAAGGAAACGAATTTCTGCTATATTTGCAAACCTTTTTCGGGAACCGTATAAATATATCCGAAACAAGGCAGAACAGACACGGCGGGGTAGCTCAGCTAATTAGAGCGTAGGATTCATATCCGTTAGCCAACGGACGGCAGTCCTTAAAATGATTGTTCTAAATAAAATACGGCGGGGTAGCTCAGATGGTTAGAGCGTAGGATTCATATCCGTTAGCCAACGGACGGCAGTCCTTAAATGGTTGTTCTAAATTAAAATACGGCGGGGTAGCTCAGATGGTTAGAGCGTAGGATTCATAACCCTAAGGT
>VCCI02000009.1 GCA_005938025.2 Inquilinus sp. KBS0705
GAGAGAGACGAAGCTAGAGATAGAGAGGGATAATGTAAGAGAATATTTTTTTTTACAGATTTCTATTGATGAGTTAATAGGGTCTGGATTTGAACAACACATTATACAATGGAGAGTTTGATCCTGGCTCAGGATGAACGCTAGCGGCAGGCCTAATACATGCAAGTCGGACGGGATTGTGGAGCTTGCTTCACATGAGAGTGGCGCACGGGTGCGTAACACGTATGTAACCTACCTTAATCTGGGGGATAGCCTCTCGAAAGAGAGATTAACACCGCATAACATGTTTGAATAGCATTATTTAAACATCAAATATTTATAGGATTAAGATGGGCATGCGGAACATTAGCTAGTTGGTAAGGTAATGGCTTACCAAGGCTACGATGTTTAGGGGATCTGAGAGGATGACCCCCCACACTGGTACTGAGACACGGACCAGACTCCTACGGGAGGCAGCAGTAAGGAATATTGGTCAATGGGCGCAAGCCTGAACCAGCCATGCCGCGTGCAGGAAGACGGCCCTACGGGTTGTAAACTGCTTTTGTACCGGAATAAACCTTTGTATGTATACGAAGCTGAATGTACGGTAAGAATAAGGATCGGCTAACTCCGTGCCAGCAGCCGCGGTAATACGGAGGATCCAAGCGTTATCCGGATTTATTGGGTTTAAAGGGTGCGTAGGCGGCCTATTAAGTCAGGGGTGAAAGACGGTAGCTTAACTATCGCAGTGCCTTTGATACTGATAGGCTTGAATGTACTTGAGGTAGGCGGAATGTGACAAGTAGCGGTGAAATGCATAGATATGTCACAGAACACCAATTGCGAAGGCAGCTTACTAAAGTATGATTGACGCTGAGGCACGAAAGCGTGGGGATCAAACAGGATTAGATACCCTGGTAGTCCACGCCCTAAACGATGAACACTCGATGTTGGCGATATACGGTCAGCGTCTAAGCGAAAGCGTTAAGTGTTCCACCTGGGGAGTACGCCCGCAAGGGTGAAACTCAAAGGAATTGACGGGGGCCCGCACAAGCGGAGGAGCATGTGGTTTAATTCGATGATACGCGAGGAACCTTACCCGGGCTTGAAAGTTAGTGAATGATCCAGAGACGGATCAGTCCTTCGGGACACGAAACTAGGTGCTGCATGGCTGTCGTCAGCTCGTGCCGTGAGGTGTTGGGTTAAGTCCCGCAACGAGCGCAACCCCTGTGAATAGTTGCCAGCACGTAATGGTGGGGACTCTATTCAGACTGCCTATGCAAATAGAGAGGAAGGAGGGGACGACGTCAAGTCATCATGGCCCTTACGTCCGGGGCTACACACGTGCTACAATGGATGGTACAGCGGGCAGCTACCTGGCAACAGGATGCCAATCTCGTAAAGCCATTCACAGTTCGGATCGGGGTCTGCAACTCGACCCCGTGAAGTTGGATTCGCTAGTAATCGCGTATCAGCAATGACGCGGTGAATACGTTCCCGGGCCTTGTACACACCGCCCGTCAAGCCATGGAAGCTGGAAGTGCCTGAAGTGCGTAACCGTAAGGAGCGTCCTAGGGTAAAGTCGGTAACTGGGGCTAAGTCGTAACAAGGTAGCCGTACCGGAAGGTGTGGCTGGAATACCTCCTTTCTGGAGCATTATCCAAACTATCTTATAATAGTATGTTTCTCAAAACACAAAGGTCAACAGCGCAGCTGTTACCTGCATGATTATTTTCTTATTACTCTTATTAGTAATTATTGAATGAATGAATTATTGAATTAGTGCATACAAATCACTAAGCAATCAATAATTCAGTAAATCAATAACTCACTAATTAAAAAACAACCCGGAAGATGAAGCCATCAGTGGTGCAACCATAATACGTGGCAAGATTGTAAGCAAAAAACAAACAGTCCTGTAGCTCAGTTTGGTTAGAGCACTACACTGATAATGTAGGGGTCAGCAGTTCAAATCTGCTCGGGACTACGAAGGCAATGAGTGAATTATAGAATTAGAGAGTTAATGAATTGAAAGATTCAGTAATTCAATAGATCAAACATTCGGTCATTAATCTGAAAGGGGGATTAGCTCAGCTGGCTAGAGCACCTGCCTTGCACGCAGGGGGTCAACGGTTCGAATCCGTTATTCTCCACCACACCCTCCATAACCCTAACAAGGGATGGATATTGACAAACACCCTTCGGGGTTGGGGTAAAAGTTCTTTGACATATTGGAAGAAGTAAAAAAGAAGAGAAAACAACAGTAGAGACGGTTGTTGGCTTCGACTTCAGGAAAGAAGTAAACAGAAGGATTATAAACGGTTTCGGCCTAAGTAATGTGGAGTATACTTATGGAATGAACAAGAACGGCAATCCTATCAAAAAGCATACGGTGATGAGCAAAAGCATCACATGTATAGAAGAAAGTAAGAAAGGGTACACGGGGGATGCCTTGGCTCTCAGAGGCGATGAAGGACGTGATAAGCTGCGATAAGCCGCGGGGATCAGCAAATATGAATTGATCCGCGGATTTCCGAATGGGGAAACCTAACTATTTGAAGAATAGTTGCATAAATGCGCGAACCTGCTGAACTGAAACATCTAAGTAAGCAGAGGAAGAGAAAACAACAGTGATTTCCTGAGTAGTGGCGAGCGAAAGGGAAGAAGCCCAAACCGGTTATGTTACGGCATAACCGGGGTTATAGGACCACAACATGAATATTAAAATGAACCGGAAGGGGGTGGGAAACCCCGCCATAGAGCATGAGAGCTGCGTACGGGTAAGTAATAATAGGATAGTGGTATCCTGAGTACCGCGAGGTCGGAGACGCCTTGTGGGAATTTGCCGGCACCATCCGGTAAGGCTAAATACTCCTGAGAGACCGATAGTGAACCAGTACCGTGAGGGAAAGGTGAAAAGAACCCCGAACAGGGGAGTGAAATAGAACCTGAAACCGTGTACTTACAAGCGGTCGGAGCACCTTCGTGGTGTGACGGCGTGCCTTTTGCATAATGAGCCTACGAGTTACTCCTCTCTGGCAAGGTTAAGTGTTTAAGACACGGATCCGAAGCGAAAGCGAGTCTGAATAGGGCGTATAGTCAGAGGGGGTAGACGCGAAACCTTGTGATCTACCCATGGACAGGTTGAAGGTGCCGTAACAGGTACTGGAGGACCGAACCGATAAACGTTGAAAAGTTTCCGGATGATCTGTGGGTAGGGGTGAAAGGCTAATCAAACTGGGAAATAGCTCGTACTCCCCGAAATGTTTTTAGGAACAGCGTGGTGGTAAAGTTATACAGAGGTAGAGCTACTAATTGGGTGCGGGGGAGTCAAATCCTACCAAATCCAGATAAACTCCGAATGCTGTATAATATACACTGCAGTGAGGCTATGGGTGCTAAGGTCCATGGCCGAGAGGGAAAGAACCCAGACCATCAGCTAAGGTCCCCAAATTAACGCTAAGTTGAACTAACGAGGTCCGATTGCACAGACAGCTAGGATGTTGGCTTGGAAGCAGCCATTCATTTAAAGAGTGCGTAACAGCTCACTAGTCGAGCGATCGGGCATGGATAATAAACGGGCATTAAGCGTTATACCGAAGCTATGGATTGCAATTTATTGCACTGGTAGGGGAGCATTCTAATTGCCGGTGAAGCAGGAGGGACAACCGACTGTGGAGGAATTAGAAAAGCAAATGTAGGCATAAGTAACGATAAGGCGGGAGAGAAACCCGCCCACCGAAAGACTAAGGTTTCCTGATCAACGCTAATCGGATCAGGGTTAGTCGGGGCCTAAGGTGAAGCCGAAGGGCGTAGCCGATGGACAACTGGTTAATATTCCAGTACTTTTTATAACTGCGATGCGGTGACGGAGTAGTGACACTGACGCGAACTGACGGAATAGTTCGTTAAAGGCCGTAGGTATAGGAGAGGTAGTTAAGTACGCCACTCTTGCTGAAAGCTGATAGTACACTGAGCCTTCGGGTAAGGTGATAGTTCAGGTAATCAGACTTCCAAGAAAACCCGCTAAGCTTCAGGTTATAAAAACCCGTACCGTAAACCGACACAGGTAGTCGAGGAGAGAATCCTAAGGTGCTCGAGTGAATCATGGCTAAGGAACTCGGCAAAATGGCCCTGTAACTTCGGGAGAAGGGGCGCTGATAGCAATATCAGCCGCAGTGAAAAGGCCCAGGCGACTGTTTAACAAAAACACATGGCTTTGCAAAATCGAAAGATGACGTATAAGGCCTGACACCTGCCCGGTGCCGGAAGGTTAAGAGGGGATGTTAGTCGTAAGGCGAAGCATTGAATCGAAGCCCCGGTAAACGGCGGCCGTAACTATAACGGTCCTAAGGTAGCGAAATTCCTTGTCGGGTAAGTTCCGACCTGCACGAATGGTGTAACGATCTGGGCGCTGTCTCAGCCATGAGCTCGGTGAAATTGTGGTATCGGTGAAGACGCCGGTTACCCGCAACGGGACGGAAAGACCCCATGCACCTTCACTACAACTTAACATTGATATCGGATACAGGATGTGTAGGATAGGTGGGAGACTGTGATCCGGCTTCGCTAGGAGTCGGTTAGTCAACGTTGAAATACCACCCTTTCTGTATTTGGTGTCTAACTCCATTATGTGGAGGACATTGTTTGGCGGGTAGTTTGACTGGGGTGGTCGCCTCCAAAAAGGTAACGGAGGCTTTCAAAGGTAAGCTCAGTACGCTTGGTAACCGTACGCGGAGTGCAATAGCATAAGCTTGCTTGACTGTGAGGCAGACAAGCCGAGCAGGGTCGAAAGACGGATATAGTGATCCGGTGGTTCTGCATGGAAGGGCCATCGCTCAAAGGATAAAAGGTACGCTGGGGATAACAGGCTGATCTCCCCCAAGAGCTCATATCGACGGGGAGGTTTGGCACCTCGATGTCGGCTCGTCACATCCTGGGGCTGGAGAAGGTCCCAAGGGTTGAGCTGTTCGCTCATTAAAGTGGCACGCGAGCTGGGTTCAGAACGTCGCGAGACAGTTCGGTCCCTATCTGTTGTGGGCGTTGGAAGTTTGAGTGGGGCTGACCTTAGTACGAGAGGACCGGGTTGGACTAACCTCTGGTGAATCTGTTATGGCGCCAGCTGTATTGCAGAGTAGCTACGTTGGGAATAGATAAGCGCTGAAAGCATCTAAGTGCGAAACTAGCCACGAGATGAGACTTCCATTGAGGATCGTAGCAGACTACTACGTTGATAGGTTACAGATATAAAGGTGGTGACATCAAAGTCGAGTAATACTAATAATCCGAAGCTTTCTCATAGCAGGTAATGAATGGTTCATTGGTAAATCAGTTCAATAGTTCATTGGTAGCAATACCAGTAAACGAATGAACAAGTGAGCCAATGAACCGAACAAAACAAAGCTGTTGTTTTCTCTGATTAATTACTTCTTTCAATTATGTTTAAAGATAAGGTTAAAGGTGAAGGGTAAAAGGCTAAAGGCTTTTTGCATGAAAACCCTAAAACTTATCTAAATAAAAAATACAGGTAGCCCACAGGCAAAGGACCTTTAACCTTTGGCCTTTAAGCTTCAAACCTCGAAGAAATTCAGGTGCCTATATCGGCGGTGTCCACCTCTTCCCATTCCGAACAGAGAAGTTAAGCCCGCCAGAGCCGATGGTACTGCAGTAAAATGTGGGAGAGTAGGTCGGTGCCCAATCTTAATCCGTTTAAACAACGGACTAATCAGAAACCCTTCATCTAATCGATGAGGGGTTTTCTGCGTTTA
>VCCI02000010.1 GCA_005938025.2 Inquilinus sp. KBS0705
GAAGAGCTACAAACATTAATGCAAATTCTCGCTAAAGAAATATTTAGTCGAAAAATCACATTTAAAAAGGCTGATGAGAATGTCTATCCCGAATGGGATAAAATAAAAATGGGAGAGGTTTTTAAATTTAAAGTAACCAACGCCTATTCGAGAGAAAAATTAAACTATTCGGAAGGAATAATAAAAAATATTCATTACGGCGACATACATACAAAATATCGAACCTTATTTAACGTCGAAAAAGAACATACCCCATATATTAATCTTGACGTAAACACTAATAGTATAAATAAAGAAAGTTATTGCCAAGTCGGAGATTTAATATTGGCAGACGCTTCAGAAGATTTGAAAGATGTAGGTAAGAGTATTGAGATTATAAATCTAAAAGATCAAAAAACATTATCGGGGTTACATACTATATTAGCTCGACCACTAAAAAATGTTTTCGCTATTGGTTTTTGTGGATATTTATTTCGATCTGAAGGAGTAAGGCTACAAATTCAAAAGGAAGCTCACGGATCAAAAGTTTTAAGTATTGCACCTAATAGATTATCTAAATTGACCCTACCCATTCCTACGTTTATCGAACAAACGCTGATCGTCGATTTTCTTTCCTCAATCGATGAAAAGATTGAAATAGAAAAAGTCCTTTTAAAAAAATATCACTTTCAAAAACAATATTTACTTCAAAATCTGTTTATATAAACAGGTTTGCTAACAAGTGTTTTTTCTGATCTAGTATTTTTTTTAAAAGCTGATTTTCCAAATCTATTTTAGCGTCAATTGATGCAAGAAAATCACCAATCTTGATTTGTTCGGAGAGGCTTGGACAATCTATTTCAATATTCCCCAAATCAGTAGAGCTAATAGCTGGATAGCTTGTTCCTGTACATCTTTCAATAACTTTATCAACGAATCTTCGATTATGTAAGTATTGGTAAATGAATCGAGAACTTTGTTTAGTTCTGATTTGTGCATATCCAGTTGATGCAACATATTCTCCTTCTCTATCAAAAAAAAGATTATTTTTTTGATATGGTCTAACCATTTGAAACAGAATATCATTCTTTGCTAAAACCCTTTGAGCCCTACTCGGCGCTTCGCTTTTTAAAATCCTATCTTCTTTTAATAAACGGCCATTTACTACACTTTCTAAGTCAATATAATAGAATGAGTTTGGAACACTTTTGATTTTTGGATTTATATCACAAACTTCTTGTAATTTTTTCGTTTCCCAGGCGGGAAAATCACATCCATTATTATCTTGAAATCTTAATTCTTGTGAAAAAATTCTTTGTGAAATTACGTTTTTTAATACATCTGATTCCCT
>VCCI02000011.1 GCA_005938025.2 Inquilinus sp. KBS0705
TCCGTTAGCCAACGGATATGAATTCTACACTCTAACCATCTGAGCTACCAAATTTTTGACGAATGATTTCCCAAACGAATTTGCGACCGTTTGCTGATTTTAACTGTTTTTCTCTTTTAAGGGCTGCTGATTTTAATTCAAAATCTTCAGTGTAAGCAATAGTCCAGGGGCGATATTTAATGGTGTGGCCTTTAGTAGAAAGTTGGTTATGGGAGATAAGGCGGTTGTCTACATCAGATGAATACCCGATATAAATTTTATTGAACA